>JBKJVQ010000133.1:0-3577 GCA_046717125.1 Methyloligellaceae bacterium | reverse complement strand
GAGCCAGACCGGTGGCGGACGGCGTATCGCCCGTCTCAGCCGATTTCTCCTCAGAGCACGCGACAACTAAGCCGGCCACGGCGCATGCGCCAATAAACCGAACGATTTGTGAGCGATTCACGGGAGGTCTCCTTAATTCTGCTGAATGGGAAGGCGCGTATATCGGGAAGATAAATCCGGAGCGGGTCGCGCCGTTCCGCACAGATGCGCGAATCTTCACAAAAGTCCATACGCGAAGCCAAAAAAATGACGGAGGATCCTGTGCAAGTGGCTGGTGAAGACTGGCTTTCCCGCGCCTCCACATTTCGGGGCAAACGCCAATCAACGCGAGACTAATCGGCCTTCTTCTCGGCATCCGTTTCCGTCAATGCGTCTTTGCCGACTTCGTCCATCTTCTCTTGCGCGTTTTCCGAATCTTTTTTTAGCTCTTCTGTTTTCTCGTGAGCGCTGTCCGTGGCCTCTTCGCCGACATCATCCATCTGCTGTTGCGCCTTTTCCGAATTCTGCTTCACTTCGGCAGGTGTTTCTATCTGCGTTTCCTCCGCTGCGTAAGCAGGAACGAAGAACGCGAAGCCGAGTACTGCGCCTATGAGCGATGCACCGAACTTCATCATTTCTCTCGTTTGAGCGGGCCTGGTGTCTTGTTTCAGGCCAAGAGGAACGGCGGCCTGTTCCTGCCCAACATCAGGAGAAATGAATCAGTTCCTGGCCCTGGTGCGCACCGAATGCGGAGCTGACACAAAACCTTCATCGTTAAATCAGTAAATCCACCCGCGAGGCGGAGACTCATCGCGGGGAGGCACCATGAAGGTCGACGTTCTGGATCAGAAGAACGGCATCACAACCATCGTCATGTCGGGACGCATGGATATCGAGGGAGCTCCTGCCGCCGACATGAAGTTCAGCGTCGTTGCCGGCTCGAAGAAGCATGTCGTGGTCGACCTGTCGGACGTGTCGTTCATGGCGTCGCTCGGCATGCGCACACTGATCGTCAGTGTAAAGACTATCGCAAGTAAGGGCGGCTCCATGGCGCTTCTCAACCCGCAAGCCAACGTGGAGAAGGCGCTGAAGGCGAGCGGCGTGGATACGGTCATCCCGATCGTCAGGGACATGGCCGCGGCAGAACAAATTTTTAAAGGGTGAGAGCCGAACGCTCACAGCAGATCCCGCAAGAAAGCTGGCGCAGGTCGTTCGCCGGCGTCCTGGATGAAATACCCGTCGCCGCGCGATGGCTCGATGCAATCGCGTCCGAGCAAAAATTGTCGGACGAGCTCATCTACTCATTGCAGCTCTGCCTGGAGGAATTGCTTTCCAACATTGCGCGTCATGGAGCGGGGCGGGGCCAAGGAAAGCATGCTCAGACCAAAGGCGTAACCCCTGCTCCCACGATCGAAATTGCGCTCCATATTGGCGCGACCGCCGTAACCATGACGATCGAGGACGACGGAATGCCGTTCGATGTCGCCGCAGCGCCCGCGCGGCGGATCGACCGGCCGCTCGAACAGGTCGAAGCCGGCGGTCTTGGCATCCAGCTCATCAGGAGCTTTTCCAACGATTTGAAATATGAGCGAGCCGGACTCGGAAACCGCGTCACCGTTGAGTTCTTGCGCTAGAGGTTCCGGGATCGGAGGTATTGTTACCGTTGCCTGCCGAAACATGGCTATGAGATTTGCCCGGAAAACTTCTCCCAGAGGCTGGCACGATCGCGCAGGAGTTTCGGTATCACGAGGCTCTGAACGGTATCCTGCGATCGATTCCTCCCATCGCGCTCGAAAAGGGTGACATCCTGCTCCACCAGGGACAGGTCAGCGAAGCCGCCTATTTTCTCGATCACGGGTCGGTGGAGGTTTACACGGAGACCCCTTACGGTGCGGTCCCGCTGGCGACACTTCAGGCTCCGAGCCTCATCGGCGAGATCGGCGTCCTCGCCAGATTGCCGCGCACGGCAAGCGTCAAAGCGGTATCCGACGCCACGGTCTATCGGATAGGCCGCTCGACGCTTCTCAAACTCGGGCGAAAAGCACCGAGCCTGCTGCATTCCGTCATCGGACAATTAGGCCAGCAGCTCGAGGCGGTGAACAAGACGATCGGCCTCTGCACCAATGCGCTCGCCGCTCTCGAAAGGCGGGCATTCGACTCGCAGATCCTGGATGATCTGACGAACCCGCCTCCGCAACTGGCTGCGTTTGCCGCCACTTTCCGGCGGTTTGCGAGCCAGATTCTCGATAAGCGGCGTCAGCATGACGAAATGGCGAGCGCGGCCATTATCCAGCAATCGCTCCTGCCGAAAGACCCGGCCTCGATGGCAATCGATTGCGGTGTCGATCTTCATGCCGAGATGCGGTCGGCCCGCCATGTCGGCGGCGACTTCTACGACGTCTTCAGGCTGGACCCGGACCATCTGGCGATCGCGATTGGCGATGTGTGCGGCAAAGGCATGCCCGCCAGCCTGTTCATGGCGGTTGTCGTCACGGTCCTGCGCACGGTGGCGCGTGAAGACGTGGACGTGGCCGCAACGGTTGCGCGGGTCAACGCCGCCCTGTGCCGGGACAATGAGTCCTCGATGTTCGCGACGGTTTTCTACGCCGTGTTGAATGTGCGCACGGGCGTCCTTGCCTATTGCAATTGCGGTCACGTCGCACCCGTGCACCTGCCCGTCGGCGGAGAACCAGGCGGCCTCGCGGTGACCGGTCTGCCGCTGGGACTGTTTGCGGATCGAACGCCGGCAGTGTGCAGCATCACGCTTGGCGAAGGAGATGTCCTGGTCCTGTTCACGGATGGCGTGACCGAAGCCATGAGCCCGCACCAGGCGGAATATGGCGACGCGCGCTTCATCGAGATGCTTTCGGGCTGCCGCGATCTGCCGGCAGTGCAACTTGCGTCACGGATTTTCGCCGCCGTAGTTGAGTTTGCCGGGGAGGCGGAACAGGCGGACGACATTACCTGCATCACGATTCGGCGCGGGCCGGGCGAGATGGGCTAAAATGGTGCGGACGGCGGGAGTCGAACCCGCACGACGTTGCCGTCTCGGGATTTTAAGTCCCGTGTGTCTACCAGTTTCACCACGTCCGCATGCGGATGCGGTTTAGAGCATGATCTGCAAGAGTGGGAACCGGTTTTGCGTATAATCGCTTCGTCCTTCCGATCGGTCGGCGGGGCCGCAAGCCCGTATCGGGTCGTTGGACCGGCAGAAAGGCTGCGAAACATGACGTACATAAGCCGCATTGCTCTGGCGCTCACACTGGCCATGCCGCTTTGCGCGTCCACCGCTGAAGGGCGTCCCCGTCATCACGGCTATTACGATCTCGCCTATATTACCGTTGTCAGCCGGTACGACCCGAACCAGTCCATCAGCGCGCCGGTGCGGCGAACCCACGGCGGCCGGGCGCAGGTAAAGTTGCCGCGCGGACCTTGGACCGATTGCGGCGCAAGCTGTTACGAGACGCTGCGCGTCTGGGCGTTCGAGTTCTGGGACATCCACGAGCGCGGCCGGTTCCAGTAAATCCGGGTGAATAGCCTACCTCCCCGGATTGCGCTCCGCTCCATCCGGGCTACGGTTCAACGATCACCCCAGCCG
>JBKJVQ010000132.1:0-12213 GCA_046717125.1 Methyloligellaceae bacterium | reverse complement strand
GGGGTGGTACGCTGGCCGGCGGTCCTAGTCAACCGCGCCTTTTGGAGAGCGCTAATTGTGTGTGGATCTCAACAGTCACCCCCCGCCCCCGCGCGTTGGGCGCGACCTCTCCCCGCCGGGGAGAGGTGTTCTTTTCCCTCGTCTCGTTGCTTGTTCGAGAGGCATTCGTTCCCCGAGTCCACCTCGCCCCTGTGGGGAGAGGTCGGCGCGCAGCGCCGGCTGAGGGGGCGCATTCCGAGAAAATAAGAACCTAACGTCCCCGCAAGATCGCCTGCACCGCCTCCTCCAGCGCCTGGAGAAACCGCGAGCGGTCGGCGCGGGTGAAGCCCGCATTGAAGCCCCGGTCCTCCCCGGTCTCGCGCAGATGCTGCTTCAACTCCCGCATGGCCACCGCCATGCCGATCGTGTCCGGCGAAAAGGGCTTGCCCGTTGGACCGAGCGCCCGCCCACCCTTTTCGAGGCAGCGCGCGGCCAGCGGAATGTCCTGCGTCACGCAAATGTCGCGCGGCCCGATCTCAGCCACGATCCAGTCGTCGGCGGCGTCAGGCCCTTCCGCCACGACGACCCGGCGCACAAGCGGACCTTCAGGCAAACGCATCCAGGCATTCGAGACGTAGTGAATCGTAAGCCCGTGGCGCGAGGCGACGCGCAACGCCTCGTCCTTCACCGGACAGGCATCCGCATCGACGAAAATCTGAATCGGCTGTGTCATGCGGATAAGTAGTCTCCAAACCACTTAGGCCATAGTCTCACCGCCCGTGACACTATCCTTCGATCTGATCGTCATCGGCGGCGGCATCAATGGCGCAGCCGTCGCGCGCGACGCCGCCGGCCGTGGGCTGAAGGTCATGCTGGCCGAACGCGGCGACTATGCGTGCGGCGTCTCGTCCGCCTCATCCGGCCTGATACATGGAGGATTGCGCTACCTCGAACTCTACGATTTCGGCCTGGTGCGCGAGTCGCTGAAGGAGCGGACGCTCCTCCTCAAGACCGCACCCCATCTTGTCCGTGAGCTGCGCTTTCTCCTGCCTGTGACACGCGACCAGCCGCGCCGGGCCTGGCTGATCCGCAGCGGCCTCTTTCTGTACGACTGGTTCGCGCGCAGCGGCGGGCTGCCGCGCAGCGGCCGCCTGACCGATGCCGAGGCAGATCCCCTGCCGCGGCTTCGGCGCGACGACATAAGCGCCATCCTTCATTACCACGATGCGCAGGCCGACGATGCGCGGCTCGTGCTGGCCAATCTGCTCGATGCGCGTTCCCACGGCGCGGACATCATGAATCGCCGGGCCGTCACGGGCATCATCCCGGTTGAGGATGGCTATCGTGTCGCTCTCGACGAACGCGGGGGGGCGCGCGCGATCGATGCGCGCTTCGTCGTGAATGCGGCGGGGCCATGGGCCGACCGTGTCGATGCGCTATGCCCTTCTTCGCCGCCGCGCCGGCCCGTGAGACTGGTGCGCGGCAGCCACATCGTGCTGCCCATGCCGGTACCGGTCGCGACTGACGCTTACACACTGCAGAACGGCGACGGCCGCGTCGTGTTCGTCCTGCCCTGGCTCGATACGCGCTTCCTCGTGATCGGCACGACCGATGTGCCGCACGAAGGCGATCCCGGGGGCGCCGTCTGCACGGCACCCGAGCGAGACTACCTCCTCGGCGTCTATAACCGGCGCTTCGCGCATCCCGGCGGTGCGGCCAGCCCGAACGATATCGTATATTCTTGGTCCGGCGTCCGCGCGCTGGTCGATGACGGCGCGGCGCACGCAAGCCGCGTTACTCGGGAAGCCCAGATTTCAGCGCGGGCTCAGGGCGCGGGCGGTATGGTCACGCTTTATGGCGGCAAGCTCACCACCCATCGCGTTCTGGCGGAACAGACCATGGATACGCTATCGAGGCTGAGCGTCAGCATAGGCTCGCCCTGGACGGCGCGGAGCCGGTTGTTCGGCGGCGCGCTGGACCGGGTCGCCTTGGTCGACCTGGCCGATCAGGGTCCGGCGCAGCTTTCGTCCACGACGCGCCGGCGCCTCGTATTCACCTATGGCGATGTCGCTGAGACTCTGTTCCGCCGCATGGCGGAACGGCCCGATCTGGCACGCGAGATCGCCCCGGGAGTGCCGGAGATCGAACTCCTCCATGCACGAGAGGCCGAAGACGCCATGACGGCGGACGATTTCCTCTACCGCCGTACGAAACTCGCGCTGTTGCTGGATGATGCGGGCCGGCAGTCGATCGCCGGCTGGTTTGGAGGGCCGTGAGCCCAGCGGCTCACTAAAGAAATCCAAGCTTTTTCAGCGTTTGTTTAGGTCCACTCCCTATCCTGCACCTTCAAATCGCATCCGCGACGCGGGGCAGAAGCCCCGGGGCAAGGCAGGAGCAAGCGCGGGTCATGGATCTATCAACCAGCTTGGGGCTTGTCCTCGGCGCGATTGTCATGGGCGCGCTCATCTTCATGGGCGGCGATCTCGGCATGTTCGTCGACTATCACGCTGCCATCGTCATCTTTGGCGGCGCTGCGGCCGCAACCCTCATCCGCTTCCCCCTCTCCTCGATCGGCCACGGCCTGCCGCTCGGCGCGAAGTTCGCATTCAGCATACGCCGCATGACGCAGCGCGACCTTGTGGACGAGATCGCCAAGCTCGCCGAGATGGCCCGGCGCGAAGGCCCGATCGCGCTCGAGACCGTCAAGGTCGACGATCCGTTCCTGGCGAAGGGCATTCGCTATGTCGCGGATGGCTACGATGTTGAATTCATCCGCGACAATCTCGAGCGCGACCGTGACAATTCCCTCACCCATCTCGACGAAGGCCAGAAGATTTATCGTGCCGTCGGCGACTGCGCGCCCGCATTCGGCATGATCGGCACGCTGATCGGCATGGTGCAGATGTTCGCGAACATGACGGACCCGGCCAAGCTCGGCCCGTTCATGGCCGTCGCGCTCCTCGCCACGTTCTACGGCGCAGCTGTTGCCAACCTCGTCTGTCTGCCGATCGCCGACAAACTGCACGGAAAGCTTGTCGACGAGGAAGTCAACCGTACGCTGATCATCGACGGCGTGCTGATGATCCGCAACGAGATGAACCCGAGCCTCGTTCGCGAAATGCTGCTCGCCTATCTGCATCTGCCGGAAAAGCATCGCCCCGTCGAGGAGCGCGAGACACTCGCGGAAGCGGCTTAGTTCGAGAAACTGACACATGGCCAAAAAGCGCGGCGGACATGCGGGAGGCCACGGCTGGTTCGTCACCTTCGCCGATCTCATGGCGCTGCTCGTTTCGTTCTTCGTCATGCTGGTGGCGTTTTCGAGCCCCGACCAGAAGCAGATGCAGCTTGTCGCCGGCTCGATGCGCGAGGCGTTCGGCGTGCAGCCCGTCAAGCGCAAGGCCGGCATGATCGAGCGCGACGGCCTGCCCGTGCGGGACTATGTGAAGGCCATCGCCATCCAGCCGAGCGACGCGAACAGCGAATTCGCGACGGAGCAGCACGACCAGCACGAGAAGCAAGGACCGGAAGCCAATACGCACGTCACCGACAGGAACGACATCGAGCGGCCCGATCATTTCGCGCTGGCGGCTGCGTCCCTGCGCCAGGCCTGGAGCAAGGTCCCTGAAATTGCCGAACTGTCGGAAAACCTGACGATGGAGGAGTAGCCCGACGGGCTTCACATATCCCTGGTCGATCAGGAAGGCCGCTCCATGTTCGAGCAGGGTTCCGCCGAACCGCTGCCGCGCACGAAGATAATCCTCGCCGCGATGGCGCCGGCGCTACGCGCGCTGCCAAATCGCCTCGCGATCACCGGCCACACGGACGCCACGCGCAATTTCGCGACGCCCGCCTATACGCTGTGGGATCTGTCCGCCGACCGCGCCAAAGCAGCACGCCGGGTGCTGGCCGCTTCCGGCGTCCCAAACAACCGTTTCTATTCGGTCAGCGGGCGGGCTGATGCCGAGCCGATGTTTCCCGAAAACCCGTTCGTCGCGTCAAACAGACGCGTCAGCATCGTGCTTATGAAGGAGGCTCCGCCCTTCCCGCTCGACGCGCGGCCGTGAGGTATTGAAAGCGGCGATACGGCCATCCGTATCCTGCTGGCTTTTCGCCATGGCGGTCATAGACGAGGCGCGCGAGAACGACCTGAGCGCGTCCGCGGTTTCCTTCTCCTGCGCCTCGGACTGCAGCAGGTTCCCGGTCAAGGCGGCATAGTGGTAGTGCATGGCCACCTTGATCGCATAGATGAACAGAATGTGCGGCTCGCGGAAGCGCTTCTTTGTGACTTCGAGAAGCTGCTGGCGATAGCGTGCGCGCATGTTCGGGTCGTCGGTCTGGCGCAACAGGCGTCCGGCGACCACGGCGAACTTCACGTAATTGCCGACGCAGCGCTTGATCCAGCCCCAGCGATGCTGCTTCCAGTACGGCAGTTCGTGCATGGCGAACTTGAAGTCGTCATCCATGAACAGCTTGTCCACGCGCTCGAAATATTTTTCGGCCGAATAGGAATGGCGCATCACGTCGACATAGCCGTCGCGCAGTTGTACGCGGTCCATCTTCATCGGCACGACGTTGGTGCCGTAAAGCGCCGTGTCGTCTGGTGAGTTGAGCCGGCCCTCCTTCTCCAGCCGCGCATGCAGCGGCGTCGTCGGGATCGCGTGCAGCATGCCGATCAGCGCATTGGCGATGCGCGCCTCCTGCAGGAACGGCGGCATGGTCTTGAACACGGTCGGATCGTCGTTGTCGAAGCCGACGATCATGCCGCACCAGACATCGATGCCGTGCGCCTGGACGCGGTGCACGCGGTCGAGGATCGTGCCGGCTTTCGGACGCACGTTCTGGACTTTCTTGGTCTCCTTCAGCGCATCCTCGTTCGTCGACTCGATGCCGATGAAGACCGATTGGAAATTGGCGAGGCCCAGAAGCGTCATCAGCTCGTCGTCTTCGGCGAGATCGAGCGAAGCTTCGGTGAACAGCGTCAGCGGATATTCGTTCTCCTGCTGCCATTCGATGATGTCGCGGAGGATCGGCTTGATCGCCTTCTTGTTGCCGATGAGATTGTCGTCGACCACGAACACGATCTTCATGCCGGCCTTCACATAGGCCTCCAGCTCGCCAATCACTTGAACGCTCGCCTTGAGGCGCGGCTTGCGCCCGAAGGTGACGATGATGTCGCAAAACTCGCACGTGAACGGACAGCCGCGGCTGATCTGGATCGAGCCGAACATGTAGCGCGGCGCCTTGAGGAGATCGACGCGCGGCAAGGGCAGCGTTTCCATATTCGTCCTCTCAGGCTGCTCGTAGCGTGTCGCATGCTGCCCGTTTTCCCACTCGCGCACGAACTGCGGCCAGGTCTCATCCGCCTCGCCGAGGAACAGGACATCCGCGAGATCCTCAAGCTCCTCAGGCTCGACCGTCGCCATCGAACCGCCGACGACGGTCATCACGCCGCGCGCACGGCATTCGGCGAGAATTTCCTTCAAACGCCCGCCTTGAATGCTCATTGCGGTACAGCACACGAGATCGGCGCGGGCGACACGGTCGAAGTCGATGTCCTCGACATTCTCGTCGATGATGGTCACGTCATGGTGGTCCGGAACGAGCGCGGCGAGCAGCGGCAGGCAGGCGACGGGCAGGTTCGCGCGCTTGCCGAGCAGCGGCATGCATTTTTCCATCCCCCAGAATGAAACGGTGAACCTGGGGTTGATGATGACGATGTCGGCCATGAAAGATTAAGCCCTTCGCTGTTCCGTTCGGCCCCCCGGCTAAGACGCTAGAGCCAGATTATGCCCAGACGCGTCACTACAATAAAGAAGGATAGCGGAAGCGGTTTCAGCCAGCCTGTCAACCCACGGTTCGGTAATGCACCAAAAGTCAGGGTGTGCCGACGGTGAAATTGTCAAAGGCATGCGTCAGCGTCGGATTTTTCGAGCGCTTCGCCAATCAGGCCGACGAGCTGGCCGTCCGGCGGCGGCTCTCCATTGAATGACCGGATTTCGGTTTCGTTGATGAAGAGCTTTGCCTCCTTGCCGCGCGTTACGATGCGGAGGTTGTTGCTCGATCCGGGCCCGGTCCGGATTGCCTTGTTATCTTGCCATTCCCCGATCTGGTCCCACTTTTCGTCCTTGAACCGCCAGATCGCCGTGGTGCCGAGCGGCGAAAGCGCAAACACATAGAAATTCTTGGCGTCGGTGTACCAGAACATCACGCCCGCCCACGCCTGGTCCGGGATCTTCCCGTCCGCATAGGTGTAGGTCACGCAAATCTCGGCATCGTCGTAATACGAGTCCTGATTGACGGCGAAATCGAGCTTGTGCGGCGCGAGTTCGATGATGAACCGCCCACCGATCGCTTTCAGGCTCGCGCTTTCCCAGCCCCATTTCGGATCGTAATTATCGAACGCATCCTCGAAGATGGTGCGCGGCCCTGCGCAATTATGCGTCTTTTCGCCGGCGGCCAGCTCTCGCAGCCGCGCACCCGCGAGTTGGGAATAAACGAATCCTTGTGGCGGTGGACGAAGGCTTCGAGCACCGTCCGGTTGTTCGAATTCCTCGCCTCCTCCCATGCATTCGCCGCGAGCACGCCCGGATCGATCGCCGCGAAATTTTTGGGCGACGGAAGAAGCTGCCCCTAGGGCTGAGGCTGGGGTTGCGGTTGAGGCTGAATGTTCGCCTGCTGCTGGCCGCATCTGCTCTCATCGAGGCAGACACGGGGGGCGCCGCCACGGGTCAGAATCTCCGGCACCTGCGTCCCGCGCGAATTGACGCTGACATCCTGCGAGGCCATGTCGAGCAGATCGCGCAGCTGCAGATGCGGATCGGACTCAAAGCGCGCCAGCAGCGCTTTGGCGAAAGGCGAGTTCTGGCCCGGCGACCCATCGGCCGCGAGCTGTCCCGACAGTGTCGCGTTTGCGATCAGGAGCGAGTGGCCTTCGCCACCCGCACGCGCGATGCCGCGGAAGCCCGAACCAGACCCCGCCGAGCGCGACGGGCATTGCGGAAACGGATCGTTCCTGCACGAATCGAGCATCACGACCTGCTTGGGCGCGCCCGCGATCGCATCGAAAAGCTGGTCGAGATCGACTGATCTTCGCGGCAGCTTCTTCTCGCAATCAATCTCCAGGTCCCTCGGCGCGAGAATGTTCTTGCCCGCGATTTCCATTCCCTGCCCGGCGTAATAGACGAGCGCGACATCCGCCTGCCCCGCATCAAGGCTGAAATTCTCCAGCGCATCCAACATGGAGGCCCGGTCGAGGTCGTAATGCTCGCTCACCGCGAAGCCATGACGCTTCAGGGACGCCGCGATTGCACACGCGTCCGGGACGGGATTGCTGCGGTGAAAGCGACGAATAGGCGTTGACGCCGATGATCAGGGCAACGCGCTTGTTGGCCCATGCCGGGGAACACACAAACAGGCACAGGGCAATCGTCAGTAGCGATGGCAAACCCCGGCGCATCAACACGCTCCCCATTTCAGACGCCAATCGGACCCTTACGGCATCGCCACCCGGAAATCATCGAACGTATGCACCGCCCGGTCGCCCTTTTCCAGTGACTCGCCGATCACTCCGACGCGCCCGCCTCGCTTGGGCGGCGAACCGGTGATCTTCTCCACCTGGACTCCATTGACGTAAAAAACGGCTTCCTTGCCCTTCGTCACGACGCGGATGTGGTTGACCGCCCCGGGCCCCGTGCGCACGGCCCCATTCGCTATCCATTCGACGGTCGGCTGCCACTTGTTCTTGACCAGTCTCCAGACGGCAATCGTGCCCGTCGCGGATACGCCGAACGCGTAAAGGTTCTGGTTGTCGGAGGCCCAGAAGACGATGCCTCCCCATGCCTGGTCGAGCTTCGAACCCTCGGCATAGACGTAGGTGACGCAGACATCCGCGTTCTTGTAGGTGTTGTTCTGGTTCAGCGCGAAATCGAGATGGTTCGGTTCGAGCTGGATACTGAACTTGCCACCCAAATTCTTGAGCTGATCCGTCTCGGAGCCCCAGCGCTTGTCATGCGCGGCGAAGTCGTCGGCGAGCAGGACTCGCGACCCGCCGCAATGCTCGGACGCTTGCTCCGCCAGAAGGTCCGGTGACTGCGCGGCCGACGGAGACACCGAGAAATTGTCAAATGCGTGGACGGTGTAATCCGCCTTCTCAAGCGCCTCGCCGATCAGTCCCACCAACTGCCCCCCCGCTGGCGGCTGGCCGGTGATGGTCTGGACGTGCACATCGTTTACATAAAGCAGCGCTTTCGGCCCCTGGGTCACGACGCGGATGTTGTTTACCGCTCCCACACCCGCGCGTACCGCGGCATTGGCGGCCCACGGAACCGGATTCTCCCACGCGTTGTTGACGAGCCGCCAGACCGCGATCGTACCACCGGGAGAAACGCCGAACGCGTACAGATTCTGGGCGTCGGTGTACCAGAAGACGACGCCGCCCCAAGCCTGATCGGTCTTGGTTCCCTGTTCGAACTTGTACGTCACGCAGACTTCGGCGTCGTCGTAGAACGAGGCCTGGTTGACGGTGAAATTCAACTTGTGAGGCTCAAGCTGGATTTTGAACTGCCCGTCGGCGGTCTTGAACTGGTCGGTCTCAGGCCCCCATTTCGGGTCGTGCGCGTCGAACACATCTTCGAACGCAGTACCCGCGCAGCCATGCGTCTTTGCGCTGCGCCGCAGTTCATTGAGCCGTTCTTCGGCGAGGGTGCGATAGAACGAATCGTTATAGCGCGCGATGAATGCGGCAATCACGGTTTGGTTGGACGAGTTTTTCACCTCTTCCCACGCCTGCGCCGCCATGGCGGTCGGATCTATGGCCGCGAGCTGCTGCTGAGGCTGCGGGTCCCTCTGTTGTTGCTGTTGCTGGAGAAGTCCCAGCGCCTGTCCCTGGTTCTGCGCCGGATTTTGCTGGCCTTCCGGCAGCAGCGAAGCCTGGGTCTGTCCCGGCTGTCCGCAGGCGGCCTCGTTGAGGCAGACGCGGGGCGAGCCGCCACGCGTCAGGATTTCAGGCACCTGGCCGCCGCGTGAGGCCACGCTGACGTCCTGTGATGCGGAGTCAAGCAGATCGCGCAGATGCATATGCGCGTCGGTCTTGAAGCGTGCGAGGAGAGCCTTTGCGAACGGAGAATGCTGTCCGGGCGAGCCGTCGGCCGCGAGCTGGCCCGACAGGGTCGCATTGGCGATCAGCAGCGATGCCCCTTCGCCGCCCGCGCGCGAGATACCCCGGAAGCCGGCGCCCGATCCCGCCGAACGCGAGGGGCATTGCGGGAATGGATCGTTGCGGCAGGAATCCAGCAGCACGACCTGATGCGGGGCTCCCGCCACGGCGTCGAACAGCTGGTTGAGGTCGACGGAGCGGCGCGGCGATTTCTTGACGCAGTCGATCTCCATATCCTTCGGCGCAAGAATGTTCTTGCCTGCGATCTCCATGCCGTGTCCGGCGTAATACACGAGCGCTATCTGAGCCTGCCCGGACAACAGACTGAACTCTTCGAGCGCATCCAGCATGGTCGCGCGATCGAGATCGTAATGTTCGGTGACCGCAAACCCGTACGTCTTGAGCGCCGCCGCAATAGCCTGAGCGTCGGGGACGGGGTTCGTCAGTGGAGAGAGGGACTGGTAGGCATTCACGCCGATGATCAGCGCGACCCTCTTGTTCGCGAAGGCCGGCGACGCGGCCAGAACGCAAAGCGCCAGTGCGAAAACCGGCATGAGCACGCGACGCATCTCACCCTCCAGTCAAGACAGCACACGCTTGGCGCCATTTTATCGCCATGATCGCCCATCCGCCAACACGGCATGCGCGATTTCGATCAGTTTTCGGCGTCAACAACCCTGAGCACGTTGCCGTCCGCGCCCACTACCTTTACGACCGCGCCTCGCGGCGCATTGGGCCCGGAGACCAGCCACTGCGTGTCGCCGATCTGCGCCTTTCCGCGGCCGTCCACGATAGGCTCCGACAAGATGTAGGAGCCGCCGACATACTGATCGGCGCGGCGATTGAGATTGGGCCTGTCGGACTTCAGCGGGTTGGTCTTGACCCAATACCGCGCGGCAATCAGCGCGATCACCGACAGCACACCAAAAAGCACCAGCTGATATTGCCATTCGATCGGCATCGCGAAGGCGACGAGGCCGGTTACGAGCGCCGCGCCACCGAACCAGATCAGATAGATGCCGGGGGCGAGCAGCTCGAGCACGAGCAGCACGCCGGCGAGAATGAGCCAGTTCCACGCGCCGAAGCCGGAGAAGAATTCGAAGACGGGACCCATGGCGTTATTCCTGAATACTCGGGACCGAGCCGGAGCGCCGGACGGGCGTCTCCGGCTGAGCGGCCGGCCCCTGCCCGTCCAGACGCGACGGGGTTGAACCGAACGCTTCGCGCGCGATCTCGGCGATGCCCGCGATCGAGCCGATCATGGAAGTGGCTTCGAGGGGCAGGATCAGCGTCTTCTGGTTTTTCGAATCGGCCAGCGCCTTGATCGCGCCGATATAATTGTTGGCGACGAAATAGTTGAGCGCCTGCACATTGCCCTTCGATACAGCCGCTGAGACCATGGCTGTCGCCTTGGCTTCAGCTTCGGCCTCGCGTTCGCGCGCCTCAGCGTCGCGGTAAGCGGCTTCACGCCGGCCCTCGGCCGCTAGGATCTGCGACTGCTTCTGGCCTTCGGCCTTGAGAATTTCGGACTGACGCTGGCCCTCGGCGACGAGAATCGCGGCGCGTTTATCGCGCTCGGCTTTCATCTGCCGTCCCATGGATTCGACCAGATCGCGCGGCGGCTCGATATCCTTGATCTCGATGCGCGTGACCTTCACGCCCCAGCTATTGGTTGCCTGATCGACGACCTTCAGCAGCCGTACATTGATCTCGTCGCGGTTCGAGAGGAGTTCGTCGAGATCCATCGAACCCATGACGGTGCGGATATTGGTCATGGTGAGATTGAGGATCGCCAGTTCGAGGTTCTGCACCTCGTAGCTCGCCTGCGCGGCATCCAGGATCTGAAAGAAGCATACGCCGTCAACCCGCACGACCGCATTGTCCTTGGTGATCACATCCTGGCTCGGCACGTCGAGCACCCGCTCCATCATGTTGAGCTGGCGGCCGACCCTGTCGATGAACGGGATAATAAAGGTCAGGCCCGGCTGAAGCGTCTTGGTATATTTTCCGAAGCGCTCGACGGTGTAGTTGAAGCCCTGCGGCACGATCTTGATCGCCGAAACGACGAACAGAACGAGCAGCCCGAGCAGCACCAGAACGAAGACATTGAAGCCCAGCATTCCCCAGCTCCCCGGCTTATCTCGTCGCAGCGACCATGGCGTCAGCCGCGATCAAAAGTAAAGCGGCGCGCGTCTTTTGATGGATCGTAGCTGAACGGCGGCTGAATGCTGGTTCGCCGCCGGAAGGCGAAGGCCCCGGATCGGGTCCGGGGCCTTATTCGTCAGTGCGTGAGTTGACCGAAAATCCCCGCGCGGAAATCTGCCATGGCCTCACGGATCTCATCCGAGGTGTTCATGACAAACGGTCCCTGCGCTACGATTGGCTCGTCGATCGGCTCGCCGGACAGGACCAGCAGCTTGGTGTCGCCATTCGCTTCGACCGTGATCGAACCACCGTCCCGCCCGAGCCAGGCCGTCTGCGAGGCCCGCACGATGGCGCTGCCGTTCAGATGTACTGCGCCATCCAGAACGGCGACGAGCGCGGTGTGCCCGTCAGGAATATTCAGGCTCGCCTCCTTGCCGCCCCGCAGCCGCACGTCCCAGATGTCGATCGCCGTGTAGGTCCGCGCCGGGCCGCATTGTCCGTCGAAGCTGCCCGCGATGACACGGAGCGTGCCGACGTCATTGGCCAGCACAATCTCAGGAATGTCGCGCGCGAGCAGCGTCTGATAGCCGGGCGCATCCATCTTGTGCCGCGCCGGAAGGTTCACCCAGAGCTGGGCCACCTCGAACGTCCCGCCCGACTTCGTGAACTCACGCGAATGGAATTCCTCGTGCAGAATGCCGGACGCCGCCGTCATCCACTGCACGTCACCAGGACCGATACGTCCGCCGTTGCCGGTCGAATCGCGATGCTCAAGCTCGCCCTGATACACGATCGTCACGGTCTCGAAGCCCCGATGCGGATGTACCTCGACGCCGCGCGGCTTGCTTGCGGGCGCGAACTCGACCGGCGCGGCATAGTCCAGCATTAGAAACGGACTCAGTGCCGAGCGATCCTCAACCTGACTCAGTAGCGAG
>JBKJVQ010000131.1:0-8024 GCA_046717125.1 Methyloligellaceae bacterium | reverse complement strand
CCCGTCGGAGGGCGAAGGTGCCGGAGAGGCGCGAATGATCTGCGAGTTCATCGGCTGCATGTCCGACCGCTACGCCCTGCGAGAACATCGCCGCCTGTTTGACGCAACCCCCGAACTGCGTTAGGCGGCGCGCCTGCGCCGGGAGGCCGCTCAATGAATTTGTTCGCCGAATTTGAGACGCGCGTGCGCGGCGCGATCGACCGGCTGGTCGCGGAAGGCGTGCTTCCGTCGGGCACGGTCACGTCAAGTGTGACGGTCGAGCCGCCGCGCGATCCCGCTCACGGCGATGTCTCGACGAACGCGGCGCTTGCGCTGTCAAAACTGGCGGGCCAGCCGCCGAAGGTACTGGCGGAAAAACTCGCCTCGCACTTGAGTGAAGACAGCGATGTGGCTGAGGTGTCCATCGCGGGACCCGGCTTCATCAACATCAAACTCGCGCCCGCATTCTGGCCGCGTGTGCTGAAATCCATTCTTGAGCAAGGCGCGGATTTCGGACGCAGCGCATCGGGGCACGGTCGCCGGGTCAATATCGAGTACGTTTCGGCCAATCCGACCGGTCCGCTTCACGTCGGCCATTGCCGCGGTGCGGTGTTCGGCGATGCGCTCGCAAATCTTCTGGCCTTCGCCGGGTTTGAGGTCACAAGGGAATATTACATCAACGATGCTGGGGGTCAGGTCGACGTGCTCGCGCGGTCGGCGTACCTCCGGTACCGCGAGGCTCTCGGCGAAGCGATCGGGGAAATCCCGTCGGGGCTATATCCTGGCGACTATCTGAAGCCGGTCGGACGGGCGCTCGCTACGGCGCACGGAACCTCGCTGCTCGACAAGGCAGAGCACGAATGGCTGGGGATCGTC
This sequence comes from Methyloligellaceae bacterium, assembly GCA_046717125.1. GTDB lineage: Bacteria > Pseudomonadota > Alphaproteobacteria > Rhizobiales > Methyloligellaceae > JBKJVQ01. The sequence goes on along the minus strand of JBKJVQ010000131.1, from coordinate 7,169 downwards.
CGGGATGCAGCAATGGCAGCCATGATTGCCGACATCCGAACCGATCTCGACGCCCTCGGCATCCATCACGACGTGTTCTTCTCCGAACGATCGCTGAGCGACCCCCACGACAGGGTGGCCGATACAGTCGCCGAGTTGAGGGAGCGCGGTCTCATCTACGAGGGACGTCTTCCGCCGCCCAAGGGCAAGCTCCCGATCGATTGGGAAGACCGCGAGCAGACGCTCTTCCGTGCGACAAAATTCGGCGACGACGAGGACCGGGCTCTCATCAAGTCGGATGGATCTTACGCCTACTTCGCGGCCGACATGGCCTATCACCGCGACAAGCTGAGGCGGGGCTTCACCGAACTGATCGACGTGCTCGGCGCCGACCATGGCGGCTACGTCAAACGGATGCAGGCGGCGGTCGTCGCGTTGAGCGGCTCCAAGGCCGCGCTCGACGTGAAAATCTGTCAGCTCGTACGTCTGTTTCGGGCCGGCGAACCTTACAAAATGTCCAAGCGATCCGGGGAATTCGTCACGTTGCGGGACGTCGTCGACGAGGTCGGCGCGGGGCCTGTGCGATTCATGATGTTGACGCGCAAGAATGATGCGCCGCTCGATTTTGATTTCGTCAAGGTCCAGGAACAGTCCCGCGACAATCCGGTGTTTTACGTGCAGTACGCCCATGCGCGCGCGTGTTCCGTGTTGCGCAATGCTGCGGAGGATATGCCGGCCAGCAAATTTGGAGTGGCCGATCTCGCACGCGCAGACTTTTCGTTGCTCGAGGACGAGGGCGAGCTGGCGCTGATCCGGAGGCTGGCGCAATTTCCCCGTGCGGTGGAAGCCGCTGCCGCCGCTCACGAGCCGCACCGCATCGCGTTTTATCTTCTTGACGTTGCTGGAGACTTTCATGGGTTGTGGAACAGAGGCAAAGACTCGCCACAATTACGTTTTATTCACGCTGACAAGGGAGAGTTGACCCAAGCGCGTATCGGGCTGGTCACGGCCATGCGGGGAGTGATCGCAACGGGTCTAAGGACCCTGGGGGTCAAGGCGATACACGAAATGAGATGACGCGCCAAACGGGGGCACGGCGCTCTTCGAATTGAGGGAAGGTATCAATCAATGTCTGACGAAGGCAATCAGGGCAGCCGTTCGAGCGGAGCGCCTCAACGCCGACCCGCACTTGGCGGCGGTTCTCCAACCGGCCTCAGCGCCGCGATGTTCGGTGGCAGCGCAGCGCGCATGCCGGGCTACAAGCCCGCGGGCAGGGCGGCAGAGCCGCAATCATACGTTGCGCCAAAACCCGCCGCGAGCCAGCGCGACTCCGATCCCTTCGGTCTTGGCGGATCCGATCCGTACGGCTCCGATCCCTTCGGACTGGCCCAGGGCAATCTGGATGATTCGCTCACGCTGGACGACGATTTCTCGAAGTTTGAGGCGGCCTATGCGCCCAGTGAGCCGGCGCGGCGCTCCTATCAGAATTCGGCCTACGAAAACGCCGAGGACGAAGGAGAAGATGCGTCATTCGGTTACGATGACCAGACGGGCAGCGAACCCACCGATTATGGTTACGCCGCGGGTCCGGACTACAAAGCCAGCGCGTTCGATCCCTATAGCAATGAACCGGTTCAGCACGGCGTCGATTATCAGGACGACGCCTTTGCGCTCGGAAGCGAGCCTGAGCGGCAGGGCGACGACGATTACCTCGCGCTCGGTGGCGATCAGCAGGACGCGGGGTTCAACGAGTCCGATTACAGGCAGCCACGCGATGTCTACGCAGCCTCGACCGACCTTGACGAACAGCCGTTCGATCTGGCCAATTCCGATTACGAATCGTCGAACAACGATGGTTACGGTCAGACCTCGGACGATGAGATAGACGCCTATATCGCCCGTGCCCAACGCGAGGCCGAGCGGGCTCCGCCGCGCCAACAGGCAAGTGCGAATATCAACGCGCAGGGGCAGCCGCGTCTGCGCCCGGCGCGCGGCACTGCGGTCCAGGCATTCGACGCGACCTATGACCAAAAGCGCCCGGAAATTCCGCTCACCGGTTTCTCCGCGTCCCGCACCAAGGGACCGCAACGCCGGCAGGCCGAGCAGGCTCACGATCACGAGGAAGCGGATTTCGAAGGCGATGTCGCGCAGGGCTGGAAGAGCAAATTCCAGCTCAAGCGCGGCATGGTTATGGTCGCGAGCGCGGCGGCATGTGTCGTCGTTCTTGGTGGCGCATTGGCGTTCGCCTATCGCTCAGGCAATGCGGATGTCGCGTCCGGCGAGACACCGATCATTGAAGCGGACAGCCGTCCGGTCAAGGTCGCGCCCGAGAATGGCGAGTCGCCGCAAGCCGCGGGCGGGAACAAGCTTATCTACGATCGTCTCGGCAGCGACAACGAACAGGCAGCGGCGGAACAGGTTCTTCCGCGACAGGAGGAAGTCGATCTTTCCAGCCTGAACGGACTGAACGGACAGGCGCAGCCCGCCAACGCCGAAAGCGCGCAACCCGAAGCGAATGGTGCGCTCGGGGGAGTCGAGCAGCCTGCGCTTCCCGGCGTCGCGGAAGGCGTGCAACCCATGCCCGGCGCTGACTCGGAGCCCGCGCCGCAACAGGCCGCCGATCCGAACGGTCCGCGCCGCGTCGCAACCTATGTGGTTCGTCCCGACGGCACGGTTGTTCAGCCGAAAGACCCCGCTCCGGCCGCCCCGGCGGCTGCCGCTCCGGAGAATGTCGCGGCCATCCCGCAGGGCGCGCCCGCTGCTCCCGCGCAGGCGGCCGTTGCCGGCGGCGGCGATCAGTTCGTTGTCCAGGTCGGTGCGCGCAAGAGCCAGGAAGAGGCGCTGGCAGCCTTCGCCGATCTGCAGCAGCGTTATCCGCAGCTTCTCAGCGGCTATCGTCCGATGGTTCAGAAGGCCGATCTCGGCGACAAGGGCACCTGGTTCCGGCTTCGCGTCGGCCCGATGCCACAGAAGACCGCCGCGGCCAAGCTCTGCGACGATCTGAAAGGCGCCGGCCTGCCGAGCTGTCTCGTGATGACCGAGTAGCTGCTTGATCTCGATCGAGGCGGTCTATATGCGGCCCGCATGGGGTACCGTTCATTCATCTCGGGCTGTTCCGGCCCCACACTGACCGAAAAGGAGCGGGCGTTCTTCGCGGACGCCCGCCCCTGCGGTCTCATTCTCTTCGCGCGCAATTGCGAGACACAGGACCAGATCCGGCGTCTCGTCGACTCCTTCCATGATGCGCTCGGGTCGAATGAGCCGCTGGTTCTGATCGATCAGGAAGGCGGCCGCGTTCAGCGGCTGCGTCCACCACGCTGGCGCACCATGCCCGCAGCCCGCGCTTTTGCTACGCTCTACCAGAGCGACGCGGAGGCCGCTTGCGAGGCCGCCCGGTGCGGTGCACGCCTGATCGCCTCGGAACTCCTGCCGCTCGGGATCAATGTCAATTGCGCCCCCGTATTGGATCTGCCGCAACCCGGCGCGCATGAGATCATCGGCGACCGCGCATATGGCACGACCGTCGAGCAGATCGCGGCGCTCGGCCGCGCGGTCGCGGAAGGTTATTTGGCCGGAGGCGTACTGCCGGTCATCAAGCATATTCCCGGGCATGGCCGCGCCAACGCGGATAGTCACTTCGATCTGCCGGTGATCGATGCGCCGCTCGATCAGCTCGACGACACGGACTTCGCGCCCTTTCGCCTTCTCAACGACATGCCGCTCTCCATGACCGCGCATGTGCTTCTGACGGCACTCGACGAAACCCAGCCGGCGAGCGCGTCCCCGCGTATAATGTCCGAAGTGATTCGGGGGCGAATCGGCTTCGACGGCTTCGTCATGAGCGACGATTTGGGCATGAAGGCTCTCAAGGGCGGCATGGATGAACGCGCGCGGGCCGTCATCGCGGCTGGCTCGGACGCGGCTCTTCACTGCAGCGGCGCACTGAGCGAGATGGAACACGTGGCGGAGAACGTACCCGGGCTGGCTGGCGATGCATTGCGCCGCTTCGATGGCGCACGGGCACGGTTATCACGCCCGCATGAGTTCGACGAACAGGCAGCGCTTGCGCGCGTCGCCCAGGCCGAAGCGGCGCTCGCGGCATGATCTTCGGCGCCGATCATGACTCCCCTGACGCGACGGCATCATTTGATGGCTGGGACGCGCAACCCGACATCAGGCGCCCCGAAGAAATTCTGCGCGTCGATCTCGATGGGTTCGAAGGGCCTCTCGATCTGTTGCTCGCGCTCGCGCGCACGCACAAACTCGATATCGCGCGCATGTCGATCCTCACGCTCGCGGAGCAATATCTTGGCTTCATCGCGCGCGCGAAATCGCTGCGCATGGAGCTGGCTGCCGATTATCTCGTCATGGCGGCCTGGCTTGCATTCCTCAAGTCGCGGCTTCTCCTGCCAAAGGAGGAGACGCCGGACGACGAGCCCACGGGTGAAGAACTCGCGGCGCAACTCGCGTTCCGGCTGCGCCGTCTCGAAGCCATGCGCGAGGCCGCGGCCTCACTTGCGAACCGCACGCGGCTCGGGCGCGATGTTTTCTCGCGCGGACAACCGGAAGGCGTGCGCACGGTCCGAACGAATGAGTGGGACGCGAACGTCTACGATCTGCTGGCCGCCTACGCCCAACAGCGGCAGCGCAATGCAATCCAGCGGATCACTTTTCGAGCCCGGCCGGTCTGGTCGCTCAAGGATGCCCGCGGTCGGATCGAGCGTCTGCTTGGCGTCGATTGCAGCTGGGCACCGATCAACGCGCTCATCATCCAGGCCCTAGACGATCCGTCGCTTCGGCGGACGGCGGCTGCGAGTACCTTCGGCGCAAGCCTCGAAATGGCGCGCGAGGGCGAAGTCGAGCTGAGGCAGCGTGCGGCGTTCGAGCCGCTCTATATGCGGCGGCGCGTGCACGTCGCTGTCGCTGGGGGGACGCCGGCATGAGCGCACAACAGACAGGACGCGTGTTGGTCGAGAGAAACGCCACCGAGGATCAGGTTTCGGAGCAGGCGCGATTGCCGCTCAGGGGAAACCTGCGCGCGTTGCCGTCGGCGGATCGCGGCGAGAAGCTGCGCATTTTGGAAGCTCTGCTGTTTGCCGCCGCTGAGCCGCTCGACGAGGCGACTCTCGGCCAGCATTTCGGGCCGGGCGAGGACCTGACCGCGCTGATCGAAGAACTCCAGGGCCTATACGCGGGCCGGGGCGTCAATCTCGTCCGAGTGGCCGGAAAATGGACGTTTCGCACCGCCGGCGATCTCTCATACCTTTTGGAGCGACAGCAGACCGAACAAAAGAAGCTGTCTCGGGCAGCGCTCGAAACGCTCGCGATCATCGCGTATCATCAGCCGGTGACGCGCGCCGAGATCGAAGAGGTGCGCGGCGTCTCGACCTCCAAGGGCACGCTCGACGTGTTGCTGGAAACAGGCTGGGTGCGCATGCGCGGCCGCAGGCGCACGCCCGGAAGACCCGTCACTTACGGCACGACGGAACATTTCCTGCAGCATTTCAGCTTCGACTCGATCGGCGACCTGCCGGGTCTGGGCGAGCTCAAAGGCGCCGGCCTGCTAGATGGCAACCTGCCGCCCGAATTCATGGTGCCGGCGCCCGACGATTCGACGCATCTGCGCGAGGATGAGGATTCGCTCGAAGCCGCGCTGGACGAGGCCTTTGCGCGTGAAGCGCAGGACGATCTGAGCTTGGCCAGGGCTGAAGAACAGACCGGGGCTGATAACGATTCAGGCGACTGACGCTCTCCCCAGCCTCAGCGTCACTAATCCGGAAAACAGTTCCGCTTTTTCCGGATCGTGTCTAAAAGCGTTGTATGCTGCAGAAGACGCGACTGAGCGCCGATTCCGCTCTGCCCGGACGATCGCCGTCGCGACTAACATTTGACCGCGTCAACCGCCGTTTCGGGCCGATTACCGCGCTCAAGGCATTTTCCCTCGACATCGCTCCCTCCGAAATCGTTTGCCTGCTCGGGCCATCGGGCTGTGGCAAGACCACCGCGTTGAGGATCGCAGCGGGGGTCGATCATCCGAGCGAGGGACGCATCCTCCTGGACGGAAACGAAGTCGCCGGACCGAGCCGTTTCGTTGCCCCCGAAATGCGCGGCGTCGGCCTTATGTTTCAGGATTTTGCGCTGTTCCCGCATCTGACCGTTCTCCAGAACGTCGCGTTCGGACTGCGTGGACTGGGCAGCGCGGAAACGCGGCGCGAAGCGGTCGCCGCGCTCGATCGCGTCGGACTTGCGCACTACGCAGCCGAATATCCGCACATCCTGTCAGGCGGCGAGCAGCAGCGTGTCGCATTAGCGCGGGCGATCGCGCCGCGGCCGAGCGTGCTTCTCATGGATGAACCGTTTTCAGGTCTCGACTCGCGGTTGCGGGAGACTACGCGGGACGACACGCTTGCGATCCTGCGCGAGACGAAAGCGACCTGCGTGATCGTGACTCACGCGCCCAATGAGGCCCTACGCATGGGCGACCGGATCGCGGTCATGCGGGGAGGCACGATAATCCAATGCGGAACCGCCGATGCGCTCTACAATGAGCCGCGCGATATCGACGTTGCGCGGACGTTTTCTCGGATGAATGAGTTCGGCGGACGGGTGGTGTCGGGCGCGGTCGCATCGCCGCTCGGCGCGATTCCGGCCCCCGGCGTTCGCGAAGGCAGTGAGGCTGTCGTTTGCGTCCGTCAGAGCGCAATGAGACTTGGGGCGGCCGGCCGCGGCACGGGCGCGCAAATTCGTGCGGTTCGCTTTCTCGGAGACACCGCGCTGGTCGAATTGGGTGTGGAAGGCTGCGATGAGCCTCTGGTCGCCCAGCTTGCCCAGGCCGAAGCGCCTCATCCGGGGGAGGTGGTCGGCCTTTCCATTGCGCAAGGCGGCGCGATGGTTTTCCCCGCAGAGCCGTCCGTCGCGAACGCGTGAAGCCTCGGGGCTCGTCTTGCGGCGGTTCCGACAGCATGTAACTGTCGCGCAACATCGCGCGTTTGAATTCTGAAGAGGATCGACGGTTATGGCGCCGGGCTGGATGCAGATTCTTATCGTCGTGGTCCTGATCGTTCTGCTGTTCGGGCGCGGCAAGATTTCCGATCTGATGGGCGATATCGCCAAGGGCATAAAGTCGTTCAAGAAGGGCATGGCCGACGACGACGATCGTGTTCGCCGGGAACCGCCCCGCAGTCTCGATC
>JBKJVQ010000130.1:0-10295 GCA_046717125.1 Methyloligellaceae bacterium | reverse complement strand
ACGTCGGCAGCCACCGGTCGGAGATGTAGCCGTCGGCGATCCACACCGGATCGCGCGGCGCGCGTACGGCGCGGCCGAGCCATTCCCGCTCGCGACCCCTGTCGCCGTTCTCCTCGCGTTCAATCCTGGCCATCATCACGCAGACACGCGCCGTCGGGCGTCCGGCGATCAGGGGGCTGAGCGCTTCGCGCGCCTCGCGCCACGCGCGCGCATCGATCGCTGCGAAGGCGAGCGCGATCGCGCTTTCGGGATGCTGCGGCACGATCGCCGCGAGCCTGCGCACACGGCGCATCCGGTCCGCCGCCGCATCTCCGGGACGGGCATAGGTGTAGGCCGCGGCAAGGTCGGGATGCGGGTTCTCGCGCCAGGTGCGCGCAATCAGTTTGGTCGCGCGTTGGGTTTCGCCTTTTGTGCCAAGGAGACGGCCCGCGATCGAAGCGGCCGGAACGAATGAGGGCGCGAGATTGTGCGCTTCCCTGGCGTGAGCGAGCGCCGCGTCCGGCGCGCTGTCCTGCTTTTCCATGGCCTGCGCCGTAAGCAGCACCGCGCGGCGGCGCGTCGCGGTGGGTGCATCGACATGATTGTGTTGCCGAGCCGTCGCGACCGTCTTCAGCGCGCCGGCCCAGTCGCCGTCACGGCACTGCATTTCGAACAGCGCATTGATGCTCCAGCCGAGTTCGGGATCCTTGCGCACGGCGCGCTCGACAAGCTGCCGCGCCGCATCGACATCGTTCTCGCGCCGCGCCTCGAGATAGAGCCCGCGCAGGCCCAACACTTCGGTATCGGTCGAAGACAGCATGCCCTCGAAAATGCGGCGCGCGTTCATCCGCGCTCCGTTCATCTGGGCGGCCTGCGCGCGCAGGAGAGAGGTCAGCGGCTCGTTGGGCAACGCCCGCCGCGCGATCGAGGCATTCCGCGCCGCGCCCTCGCGATCGCCCGCGCCGACCGCGATCATGCCCCGGCTGATCGCGTCGTAGCCGTGCTTCCGTTTCCGGTCCCGACGCCACGCGCCAATAGCGCCGGGGCGGGTGAGAAGGTAAGCGAGCACCGACCAGAGCCACAGAAGCAAGCCGACAGCGGCAGCAAGTGCTACGAGCGCAACGAATACGCTCGTCTCGACCGTGTAGCCCAGCCATTGGAGGGTCAGCGACCCGGGGCGATCGGCAAGCCAACCGAGTCCCAACGCGACCGCGGCGATCACGGCGATAAACAGAAAGGTCCGGATCATCCGTCAGCCCTCACGAGCAGGTGCAACCGCTGGGGCTGGCGACTGTTCCAGCCGCGTGAGCGTGGCGGTGGCCCCAATCCGCGCGCGCATCCGATCGAGCCACGGCGCGAGCGGCGCACGCGCAGCTTCGGGTAATGTCTCGGCAAGTCTGAGCGCCCCATCGAGATCGCCGGACGCGACCAGCGGCTTCATGCGGTCCAGCACCTTGTCTGCACCCTTGTCGTCGCTGCGCGATATCCGCACCACGGATTTCGCGCTCGACCACATCTTGTCCATCCATGACGACGACTGGCTCTCGGCAGCCGCCGCCTCGGACGCCAGCACGGCCGCGCGCGACGATTCGAGGGTGCTCGCCAGTTGCTCGAGCGATACGACACCCTCGGCCGCATGTTTCTGCAACGGCGCAAGGTCGACCGACTTGGAAGCGCCCTTCGACACGACATTGAGTTCGGCCGCATAGGGCCGGCCGGCCTCGACCGCCGCGCGCAGATTGGACAGCGCAGCGGAACGCGAGCTCGCCCGCGCGCTGCTGGCGGCGGCCGCCACTTCCGGCGCTTTTTTCTCCATCGCGCCCACGCGATCTTCGAGCTTCTGCAGCTGCGCGGCGACTTCCAGCAATGCGCCACCCTCGCCCGATGCGAGCTCTTCCACACGGCGGCGCAACTCGCCGATCTCGGCCGAGACATCCTCGCCCGCCGGCTCGGCGAGCCGCTTTTCCACGTCCGTCACACGCTGTGTGAGCTCTGCGAGCGATCTGGCGGAGTCTTCGAGTGACGCGACGCGACCGCCGACCGCCTCGATCTCGCCGGAGCGCGCCTCCGCGGAACTCACGCGGCCGTCGAGCGCGTCCAGTTGCGCTTTGAGCGCCGCATCCTGCCGGGACGGCATCAATTGCGAGGCGCAGAACATGAGCCCCGCGCCGATCAGCCCGCCGAGAAGGGCGGACGCGGCGATCGAGCCGATGCCGGCGCGCCGGTGGGGCTGCGTATCCTCGCGAGGGTTGTCCGACGGCGGCCCCATCTCGTCCTCGACCGTGACGGTCGCCGTTGGCGATTCGGATGCTGCGCCCGCGCGTTCGGGCTCCGCGCCGACGCCGGCGGCGGCCGCGGCAGCTTCAGCTGCCTGGCGATGCTCCTCGCGAGACTCGCGGCTCGCGCCGAGTTCCTGCGCCTGCGCGTCAATCACGGGCGGCGGGTTGCGCCGCTCGTCCCTTGGACGCGACTGCCTGCCGGGAGGTATGATCGTCTCCCGATCCGGCTCTTTGGGATCTTCTGTCGGCATCTCATGCCCTTTCGCGGCATTCTCAGCGAGTGCAGCATCATGCTCTATCGCCGGACGCCTCGTCGATCAATGCGAGTAACGAATCCTCGTGAGGCATTGGCGAGACACGCTTTTCCACGTCGAGCATGATGGCGTCCGCCACCGCGGCAGACAGGCAATAGCAGGGTACAGCGACCGCGCGATCCCACAAATCCGCCTGTTCGACGAGCTGCGCGTAGTACCTCGCCGTACGAGCCGACATGACGATCACGCCGTCGACGCCGCCCGCCGCGATGGCCGACTGGGCCTCGACCGTAAGGCTTTCGGCGGGCTCGGTACGGTAGAGGATCGCTCGGCGCGAACCGATCCCGAGCGTTCCGAGCGCTGCTTCCATATCGAAGCTCAACTCCTCTCCGCTCAAATGAAGGATGGTTTCGGCCCGATCCGAAAATTGTTCCGCGATCAACGCCGCGAGACCATCGCCCGTTCCGGGTCCTTCCACGACCTTGCCGAAACCCTGCTCCCGCGCGAGCCGTGCCGTGGCGGCTCCGACAGCATAAAGCGGCTTAGCGCGAAGCCGGTCGAGATCGTCCCGCTCGCTGAGAGCGCGCAAGGCGTTCCGGCTGGTCACGACCAGGGCGCCGACATCGTCCAGCGCCAACGACACATCGGGCAGCAGCACCGTGCGCATGACCGGCGATACGATCGGCACGTGATTTCGGCGGCGCAGCGTTTTGGCCTGACGCGCAGCGTCCGGCTCTGGCCGCGTGACGAGCAGGCGCATCAAACGAGCTGGGCGAGGAAGCCGGGTCCCGCGCGTTCGAGGAGTTCGCCGCCCGCCGATGCGCCGATCTCGCGCGCCTGTTCGGCAGCGCCCTCGCGGGCGGTTTCGTGCCACTCGCCGCCGTCCGGCGTCAGGATCATGCCGCGAAAGCTGATCGCGTCTCCGTCCAGCACTGCCAATCCCGCAATCGGCGTGCGGCAGGAGCCATCGAGTTCCGCCAGAAAGGCGCGTTCCGCCGACACGGCTATGCGGCTCGGCGCATGGTCGAGCGGCGCGAGCAGATCGGCCGCGCGCGCATCGCCCTCCCGTATCTCGATCGCGAGCGCGCCCTGGGCGACCGCCGGCAGCATTTCGTCGGTCGAAATCACCGACGTGATCCGTCCCTCAAGATTGAGCCGCTTCAGGCCCGCATAGGCCAGCAGCGTCGCGTCCACCTGCCCTTCGTCCAGCTTGCGCAGGCGCGTCTCGACATTGCCGCGATAGTCCACGATTTGCAGATCGGGCCGCAGCCGCTTCGCCTGCGCACCGCGCCGAAGCGACGAGGTGCCGACGACTGAGCCTTCCGGCAGATCCGTCAGTTTCAGGGCCTTGCGGCTGATGAAGGCGTCGCGCGGATCGGCCCGCTCCGGCACGCAGCCGATCGTGAGCCCGTCGGGCAAGACCGTCGGCATGTCCTTCATGGAATGCACAGCTATGTCGATGCGGCCGTCGAGCAAAGCCTCCTCGATTTCCTTGGTGAACAGCCCCTTGCCGCCGACTTCGCGCAGCGGCCTGTTCTGTATCCGGTCTCCCGAGGTGGAGATGACCGTGATTTTCACCTCGTCCGGATCGAACCGATGCGCCGCGATCAGCCGCGCGCGCACATGGTCGGCCTGCCAAAGGGCGAGCGCGGAGCCGCGCGTGCCGATAGAGATGGGCCGGGATTGCATCGATCTCACTCCGGATGATAGGCGGGCCTGTGAACGGCGACGCCTTTCTGCCGCGCCGGGACCGAAGCCGCAACCCGTGCGCAGAATATATGGCTGATATGGACAGGATCACTGTTCTTGGCATCGAGACGAGCTGCGACGAGACGGCCGCCGCTGTCGTATGCAGGCGCGCGGACGGAACCGGCGCGATTCTCTCGAACGTCATCCGGGCGCGGCTGGAGGAACATCTCCCTTATGGCGGCGTCGTGCCGGAGATCGCTGCCCGCGCCCATGCCGAACTGATCGAGCCGGTCATAAGGCTGGCGCTGGAAGAGGCCGGCGTCGGCATCGCCGAAATCGACGGGGTCGCCGCGACGGCAGGGCCAGGGTTGATCGGCGGTCTGATCGTCGGGCTTACGGCGGGCAAGGCCATCGCCATGGCGCGCGGCCTGCCTTTCGTCGGCGTAAACCATCTCGAAGCCCATGCGCTGACCGCGCGCCTGACCGACGCGCTCGACTTTCCCTATCTGCTACTGCTGGTCTCGGGCGGGCACACACAGCTCCTCCGCGTCGATGCGGTCGGCTTATACCGGCGGCTCGGCACGACGCTCGACGACGCACTGGGCGAGGCGTTCGATAAGGTCGCCAAGCTCATGGGCCTGCCCTATCCGGGCGGCCCAGAGATCGAGCGCCGGGCGCGGCAAGGGCGCGTGGGCGCAGTACACTTTCCTCGCCCCATGGTCGGGCGCGAAGAGCCGCACTTCTCATTCGCGGGTCTGAAGACCGCCATACGGCTGGAGGTCCAGAAGCGTGGCTCCTTAAGCGATCAGGATGTCGCCGATATCGCGCGCGGCTTCCAGGACGCTGTGTGCGACGTAATCGCAGACCGGACGACGCGCGCGCTGGACAGTTCGGGCGACGGCCCGACGGCGCTCGTGGTTGCGGGCGGGGTCGCGGCCAACGCTGCCATCCGCGCAACGCTTGGGGGCGTCGCATCCGCGCGCGGTCTGCTTCTCGTCGCGCCCCCTGCCGAACTCTGCACCGACAATGGCGCGATGATTGCCTGGGCGGGCGCGGAACGACTGGCGCTTGGGCTGCAAGACGGATGGAGCGTCCCGGCCCGCCCCCGCTGGCCGCTCGACCCGGATGCGCCGCCCGTCATCGGCGCGGGCGTCAAGGCATGACTGTCATCTACTCTCCGTTGCCTGACCCGGCTTGACCGGGCGATCCATAGTCAGGCACGCAGGAGTGGCTATCTAATGACGGAGAGCTGAATGGCGATCGTTCGCTGCAACATCCACAAACCCACCGGTCGTACTCGGGACTACGTCTGCTCTGTCGAGCCTGTCGGCTACCCTGAGACGGCATTGGTTTGTGGCATCACGTCTTGCTCGAAACCGCGATTAGCTTGGCTGGAAACTGATGAACGCGCGGCCTACGAGCGAGGTCAACGCATCTTTCGAGCGTTCACCGCTACGATGAAAATTCGCGTGACCTAAATTTAGCCGGAGCCGGACGGGGCAAATTTGACCATCCAATCCATCTTCGTCGTCGGGGCGGGCGCATGGGGCGCAGCGCTTGCCGCCGCGGCAAGGCGCGCGGGGCGCGATGTCACGATCTGGGCCTACGAGCCGGAGACGGTCGAGGAAATCAACGCGCGGCATACGAACCATCTCTATCTGCCCGGCGTCACGCTCGACCGCGGCATCAGAGCGACCGCGCGCTTCTCGGATGCGGGAGAAGCCGACGCCATCCTTCTCGCGCCGCCCGCGCAGTCGTTGCGCGCCGTCTGCGAAGAGCTTGCGCCGCATGTGGCTTCCGGCAAGCCGGCTGTGATCTGCGCCAAGGGTTTTGAGCAATCGACCGGCAAACTCCTGTCCGAAGTCGTGAACGAAGCCTTGCGACAGGCTTCCGTTGCCGTCCTCACCGGCCCGAGTTTTGCGGCCGAGGTCGCGCGCGGCCAGCCGGCGGCCGTCGTTCTCGCAACACCCGACCAGGCGCTGGGTCAGACTCTGGCCCATGCATTGTCGAGCCCGAGCCTCAGGCCGTACTGGAGCGCGGATTTGATCGGTGCGGAAATCGGCGGCGCGGTGAAGAACGTACTGGCGATCGCGGCAGGCATCGTCGCCGGCAAGGGGCTGGGCGCGAGTGCCCATGCGGCGCTCGTGACGCGGGGCTTTGCGGAAATGCTGAGATTTGCGGCAGCCTATGGTGCGCACCCCACAACGCTGTCGGGCCTGGCCGGTCTCGGCGATCTGATCCTGACCTGCTCCAGCCAGCAATCGCGCAATATGAGCCTCGGCCGGGCACTCGGCGAAGGCCGCACGCTTTCCGATATTCTCGGCGGGCGTCATTCCGTCAGCGAGGGCGTCTACACGGCCTCGGCGGTGGTCGCGATGGCGTCGGACAAGGGCGTCGAGATGCCCATCTGTGCCGCCGTCGATGGGGTCGTCTCGGGCCGCATCGGCGTAGACGACGCGATCGGCGCGCTGATGTCGCGGCCCTTGCGGGCGGAGGGCTAGCTGAGGATTGGATCGCCGTTCCATACTCCGCGACGTGACCCGGCTCGACCGGGCCACCCATCTCGCTGAATGGGTCCCCCGTTAAACCGCGGGACGTAGCGGAACTTGGGGGCCGCCTCAGAAAGCGATCTTGCCGCCCACCAGCACGGTCTCGAAATCCTTGATCGGCTGGTCGATCCGCATCCCGTTCAAACGCGCCGCGCCAAGCTCGAATTTCGTATGCCGATAACCGATGTAGATTTGCATTTCGGCGGCATCGATATTTTGCAGAACGCCCAGACCCCAGATCTCAGCTTTGCTGCCACGCCCGTTGGCGACGCCGGGCGGAAGCATGTGGGGATTAGGCGAGCCGATGAGATCGGAGCTGTCGACGACGGCAAGAAAGTCCTCGAACTTTCCTGACTCAGCGAAGAAGGCGGTCGAACCCAACCGGACAATGTCCTTCGCGATCCAACCACCCTTCAGATAGAGGAACTTCGCGGTGGGGATGGTTTCGTCCTCGAAATCCGCCTGCCCCGTGGACAGCGTGAAATTCAGCCCTGTGGGATTGTGCAAGATCGACATCGACCCGACGACCACTGCGTTCTTGAATTCGGCGAACTCGCCGTCCGTGTCGTTTAAGTTCGAGTAGCCGACCGCGCCTTCGAAATTCACTGCCTTGGTCTCCGCCTTGTAGCGCAGCGCGGCGTCGAAAATGTCGTCTTCGCCCCAGGTGACGGCGGCGCTGAAGCCTTTCAGTTCAGGGCTGTCCCAGCGGACGACATTGGCCGTGTCGCCGTTGAGGTGAAAAATCGTGTCGCCGATAGTGACATTGCTGAGGTTGCCGTTCGCGCGGCGCAGGAAAAATCCGCCGCCGAATTCCTGTATGCCGGCGTAGCTGACAAGCGCCGTCTCCGACAGGTCGACTTCCGGGACTGTGTCGGTCGCGCGCGAATCCTGGCCGATCGAGAACCGGCCGAGCTTCCTGCTCTCGATGAAGAACGACGATTTCCAGATCTCGAAGCCGAGTTCGCCATTGTCGTCGAGCTGGTTCACGGCATCGGACAGCGTGTCCATCAAACGGATGTTGATCGTATAGCCAGCCGACCAGGTCGGATCGATTTCGGCTAAGCCTTCGAGCGTGAACTGGGTCTGATCGTTCTTGTTGCCGACATTGTAGATATTGTCCTCGAACCCATCGTCTCAGAACACCACCCCGCGGGTGACATGCCCCGACAGGGTCACCGCAACCTTCTTCTTGCCGTTGCGAACCGTGGTCGCCTCAAGCTCGGCGACGCGCTCTTCGAGATCGGCGCAGCACATCTCTGCCGCGTCCGCGCGACCCTCAAACCCCAGCGCCACGGCGGTCCCAACTGTCAGGATACTGACATAGGTGCTTAGCTTCGACATGTAGCCCCCAGCATCAATCGGAACGCGGCACGGGCACGTTTGATTGGATGTTATAACATAACTTCTCCACTTCTCAACCGTTCGATCGCCCAGAGCGTCCCCTTAATGCACATGCGAGTGATTTGCAATAATGGGAATCACCGGAACTGATGTGAGTACAGTTGACGACCGGCCAATGGCCGATATTTTCGGCGTCCGGAGGCGAGCATGCTCTACGCGCTGATCTGCACCGACCGGCCCAACGGGCTCGATTTGCGCAAAGCGAACCGGCACGATCACCTTGCCTGGATCGATACGCTCGGTGCGACGGTCAAATTCGCCGGTCCCTTCATGACCGATAATGGTGCGTCGCCCACGGGGAGCTTGCTCGTGATCGAGGCTGCATCGCGTGCCGACGCCAAGGCGCTGGCGGCACAGGATCCGTACGCAAAGGCGGGCGTCTTTGGGTCCGTCGATATCAGGCCGTGGGCATGGCTGATCAACGCGCCGGCGAGCTGAGATGAATACCTGGTTGCTGAAATCCGAACCCGACGAGTGGTCGTGGGACGCCCAAATGAAGGCCGGCAAAAAAGGCGAGCAATGGTCGGGCGTGCGCAATTTTCAGGCGCGCAATCATATGCGGGCGATGCGGAAGGGCGATCTCGGCTTCTTCTATCACACCGGCGGCGAGAAGCAGATCGTGGGCATCGTGCGGGTCGCGGCGGAAGCCCATCCCGACACGACCGACGATACCGGGAAATGGGACTGCGTCGACGTGGTAGCCGTCGCGGACATGCCGAAGCCGGTAACGCTCGATGCGATCAGAAGCGAGGCAAAGCTCGCAGAAATGGTGCTGGTGCGGAATTCGCGTCTCTCGGTGCAGCCGGTCACGACCGACGAATGGAGCCATGTCTGTAGGATGGGCGGGCTCGACCCGAAGACGCTGGGACGCGATACTTGATGATGTTTGTCGGCCGCACGTGAGGATCGCTCCATGACCATCGCAGGCATCAACGTCATCGCGGTGCTCGCCGCAACCATCGCCGGGATGGCCATCGGCGCGCTCTGGTATTCGCCGCTTCTGCTCGCGCAGCCATGGATGCGCGCAATCGGCAAGCGGCCGGAGGACATCATGCCGACGCCGCGACCGTTCATTGTTGCGGGCTTAAGCAACCTCGTTATGGCGACGATGCTGGCGGGATTGATGTTCCACGTAGGCGGCGCCCAGATCCGCACGGGCGTCATCAGCGCGCTTCTGGTGTGGCTCGGCTTCGTGGCGACCACGATCGCTGTCAACCATCAGTTCCAAGGCATGCCCTTTGCGCTGACGCTGATCGATGCCGGCCACTGGCTGGCCGTGCTGGTCTTGATGGCGGTCGTGATCGGCGCGTTCGGCACCTGATCGGCGGAAGTATAAGCCCTACTCGTCGCGGTAGACGCGTTCGCGCCGCTCGTGGCGCTCCTGCGCCTCAACCGAGAGCGTCGCGATGGGGCGCGCATCGAGACGCTTCACCCCGATCGGCTCGCCTGTTTCCTCGCAGAACCCGTAAGAGCCCTCGTCGATCCGCGCGAGCGCGGCGTCGATCTTCGAGATCAGTTTGCGCTGACGGTCGCGGGCGCGCAGTTCGAGCGCACGATCCGTTTCCGACGACGCCCGATCCGCGATATCGGCATGCTGGGACGATTCATCGTGGAGGTGCTGCAGCGTTTCTTTCGTGGAGCGCTGGATCTCGTCCTTCCACGCGATCAGCTTCATGCGGAAATAAAGCCGCTGCCGATCGTTCATGAACGGCTCGTTCTCCGAAGGCTGGTAGCCGTTGGGAAGTTCCGACTTTCGGCCCATGAGGTCTTTACCTGTAGCGACTGCCATCCGCATCCTTTGGCCCCCCTCCAACTCCTTCGCGGCGCTGTTCCACGCCCCACCGGATTGCGCCCGTATTTCCAAAAGCTCCGGGCCAAGTCAAGAAAACAGAATGTAATTTTGGCCTTGCGTTTCGCGGATGTGCGGGTTTCAGCGCCGCTCCAGCATCGCCAACTCGACCTGCGCCCGCAGATCGATCGCACCCATCAGCTCGCGTAACCGTGTGTCGGCATAGTTCTCGTCTCCGTCTGCCACGGCCTGCCGCAATTTGGCGACTTGACTGGCGTCGAGCGTGCCCGAAAGCAGACCGAGTTTGATGGCGTCGAGCAGGTCGAGCAGCCGGCCGGCCGACGCCGATGCGCCG
>JBKJVQ010000129.1:0-3235 GCA_046717125.1 Methyloligellaceae bacterium | reverse complement strand
CCCTTCGTGTCCCTAGGCGGACGCGCCATCGGCTATCTCGAAGACGACCTCGACGCCTGGCTAAAAGGTCAGCGTCGTACGAGCACGTCCGACATGGGCGAGGCCGCGTGATGTCGGCCCCGCTCACTCACTCCCCACTACTAGTCGCATCTGAGCCGGACGGCGGGCAATTAATAGGCAGAGACCCTGCCGAGGGGTCTCCCGCCGTTTTGCGCGACTGCTACTCGATAGAAAATCCGGTGAAGGCCATCAGGGCGAGATGCCTCGATTGCTGCGCCGGGTCGCCCATGGAAGTTCGGAAATGCTCGGCCATTAAGTGCGCGTCTTGGCCGTTTCGCCAGGGACGAAATCCATTTCGCACGAAGCGCGTCATTTCCGAAGCCGAGCGCGCCCGCCGGACTGCTCAACTTAATCCCGAACATCCCCCCGAAAACAATTACGCGGCCCGCCCCTGGCAGGGCGAAGCCGCGCTTGAATTTGAAAGGCGTCTGGACGATGCAATCTTTACCCCCTGACCTTTCCGAAAACAAGCCCGACGACGAACCGGCGGTCTTTGTCGCCGACGACGGCGCGTTGCGGATTCGCGATCCGCTTTGCTCCACGCGCTGGCGAAAGCCGTTCCCGCATGAACTGCCGCGCACGCCCATGTGGCGGATCGGCGGCTTCAGGGACGAGGGCTGAGCGATGGCGAGCAAAAATCCATTCTGGATTCGGGTCCGCGTCGGCGATGGCCTGGACGCCCGAATCGTCGCAATCGAGGGCCGCGCCGCATGGGCGCTTGATCGGCTGATCGAGGCTGGAGAGCGCGGATGCACACCGATCGATGACCCCGCGCCGAGATGGTCGCATTACGTTTGGCTTCTCCGCCACGAGCATCAAATCGTCATTGAGACGATCCATGAACCGCACGGCGGAGCGTTCGCCGGCACGCACGCGCGCTACATTTTGCATTCGCCCGTGACTGTGCTCGCCATGCGCGACCCCCGCCGCAGCCAGACATGGGTGGCGGCATGACGACGACATCAAATCGCGTCGTGGCGCGCATCGAAAAGAACGCCCGTGAGCATGTCCGCGTCTCGCTCACGACCTTCAACAATTTCGAGCTTGTCGATGTTCGCGTGTTCGCTCAAGGCGACGACGGAGACGTTGCGACCCGCAAGGGCATCAGCATCCGCGTGACGCAACTGCCCGAGTTGATCAGCGCCCTGAAAGACGCCGCCGAACTTCTGGCGTCTGAAGAAGGGAGGGCGTCAGCATGAGCGACAACATCGTGCTGCTTCCGAAGCGCGCCCGAAAAGGACTTTGACTGGTGACCATTTCGGAAGCCTTCGTCGGCTCCGCGAGCTGGCTGTAGGCGCTTGCGTCCATGCTCGAAAAGGGAGCGAGCGAGTTCGCCTGGGATGATCAGTTCGTCGAGGTCATGCTGCACCGTACACAGTACGAAGCGGCGCGTGTCGGCCTGAGACGGGTCGCTGAAATCCTGCGCACTCTCGAAGACGCACGCAGTCGGGGTGCGTCATGAGCAATCGTCTCCCGATCCTTCAGAACGAACTACGCGCGGCTTGCGAAGGTATGCAGCGCCACATCAACAGGGCTGCCGAGCATGCGCTCGCTGCCGGCGAAATTCTGACCGAGGCGAAGGCTCTTTGCGACCATGGCAGTTGGAGTCGATGGCTAGCCGAGGCCGGCGTCCCGGAACGATCTGCCCAACGGTACATGCTGCTCCATCGTGCCGGGTTCAAATCCGCCATCGTGGCGGAAATCGGCTCCGCGCGTGCCGAGAGATACGCGACCGACGGCGAGCGCCTGCGCCCCGACCCCGGCATGGCCATCTGCGCCGTCTCTGACGATGCGCGCCCGCCCGAATCCGGCCGCCTCTCTTACTGGTGGCAGGAAGGCGATGGCGACTTCAACTATTGGCACTTCGACCTTGCGGAGGGGACGCAAACGCACCCCGGCCATCCCGTGCCGCTTTGGGTGCTCGCTATCTATCGCGAGCTGGTATCGGAGCCTGGCAGTTATTGCCAGCGGCCGGTTCCAGCCAGCGAAGCAATGGCCTTCGTCGCGCATTTCGCGGGGGCCCGACCATGAGCGACGATTTCGACTGGTCGAACGATCCTTAGGTGCTCGTGCCGGCGCAGATGGCAATCGCCGTCTACACCAACCGCGACGGCAACGTGGTTCTGCGGCAGGAAGGCGACGAGGACGGCGATCAATTCGTCTGGGTTCGTCCCGAATACGTTGTGCCGCTCGCAGAGGCGATGCTGCACGAGGCCGGCATCGCGGCGACGATCCGTCTCCGGACGGATGAGCCGCTGGCGCTGCCGAAGCCTGCGAGTCGATCGAATGGCCTGACCGGCGAGACACTGCCCTTGCCTCTCGATGGAGAGGCGTCATGACCCGCCCCCGTCAGAAGCGAAGGGGCCGTCCCTTCATTCAGCTTTTTAGGAACGTAAAGCGGTCCCAAGCATACTTCGATCTGGATGTTTTTGCCCGCGCAGCCCTGATCGAAATTCTCGACCGCTACACGGGCATCAACAACGGGCTGATCTCGATCAGTGTAAGAGAGCTTGCAGAAGCTCTCGGCTACCAAAAATCCCGAGCTGCAAAGGCGCTGTGTGACCTCGACGACTCTGGCTTAGCGCATCCGACTTCTGTGCGAAAATGGCCGAGCCGCAAGGCGGTAACTTGGCGGCTCACGCTCTATCGATGTGACGCCTCAGGCGAGCCGCCGGTCATGAATTGGCCCGCGCGACACTCCGCGCTGGCGGACAGGATGGTCCGCGAGGGCGGACTGAAAGAGCCGCACAGTCCGCCCGGGCGGACACAAAAGCAGAAAAACCCAATGAATAGGAGCCGGCACAGTCCGCCAGGGCGGACACATATAGATGTACACCATAGGGTGAACGGTTCTCAGGTTGGTGCGCTGGTTCTCCCAGAGAGGAAGCTAGACCCCTCCTCCCTTTGCTTTGTTGGCTAGGCCGAGATCGAGAACGAGAGAGGAAAAGGGCGGCAGCAAAAAAATCGGGCGGTGACGAAATTGGGGACGGGGCCCCTGCCGCCGCCTATTCGCGACCGACTATCAGCGTCCAATAGGCGCAACCGCTTGTGCTCTTGGCCATCCCGAAACCAGCTTCGGTCACATTCGCACGAAGTAGGTTTTGACGATGACCGGAACTTCGCTGCCAGCTGCGCATCACGTCACTGAAGGATTTATGTCCGGCAGCAACGTTCT
>JBKJVQ010000128.1:0-3255 GCA_046717125.1 Methyloligellaceae bacterium | reverse complement strand
GCTCCGGGGCGTCGATCGAATGGCCGCCGGCAACGGGGATGCCGGCGCGCGCGCACACGGACGCGCCGCCTTCCAGAATCTTCCGCACGGTCAACGCATCGATCTTGCCGATGGGCATGCCGAGGATCGCTAACGCAAAGATCGGCTTGCCGCCCATGGCGTAGACGTCGGAAATCGCGTTGGTCGCGGCAATGCGCCCGAAATCGCGGGGATCATCGACCATCGGCATGAAGAAGTCGGTTGTGGCGATGATGCAGGTGTCGTCGTCCTGCTGCCAGACGGCGGCGTCGTCACCGGTCTCGTTGCCGACAAGGAGCTGCGGGAACGCGTCCGCCACAGGCGAACCGGACAAGAGTTCATGCAGGACCGACGGCGCGAGCTTGCAGCCACATCCGCCGCCATGCGCGAGCGCCGTCAGCCTGATCTGCTCCATGCCTCGCACCTTTCAGACCACGGCGCCGCGCAATACTTTTGCCCTATGGCAGTTAGCTTGCGCGCAATCCAGTTTGCTGCGATTGTCTAGCCCGGATCGGCGGCTTTGAAAACCGCCGGATCAGTCCAGCGAAGCACCGTGGGGGCGTTATCGCATGCGTGATTTTCCGAACGGCAATCCATCCCGACGTCAAATTCTGGCCGCTTCTGCCGCGCTCGCGCTCGTCAGTCGGCAGGCCTTCGCGCAGTCGCCGACGCTGTATTTTTCCGCGATCCCGGACGAGGACGAGTCGAAGCTGCTCGCGCGTTTCACCAAGGTCGCCGAGTATCTGGCGGCGCAGCTCGGCGTGTCCGTCCAGTACATTCCGCTGAAGAGTTACCCGGCCGCGGTGACTGCCTTCAAAAACGACCAGGTCCAACTCGGTTGGTTCGGCGGCCTCACCGGCGTTCAGGCCATGCGCGCCGTACCGGGCAGCCAGGCGCTCGCACAGGGCGAGGAGGACAAGGCTTTCTTTAGCTATTTCATTGCCAACGCCGCGACCGGTATTGCGCCTGCGTCTGAGCTGCCGAAAGACTTCGCCGGAAAGACCTTCACGTTCGGCGCGAAGACCTCGACCTCGGGCCGCCTCATGCCGGAATTCTACATTCGCCAGGTATTCGGCAAGTCGCCCGATGAGGTCTTCTCCCGCGTCGGCTTTTCCGGGGACCACACCAAGACGGTCGAGCTGGTGCAATCCGGCGCCTACGAGATCGGCGCGGTAAACTATTCCTCGTTCGACGACATGGTCGCGAACGGCAAGACCGATCCGGGAAAGGTCAAGGTTATCTGGAAGACGCCGCCCTACCAGGATTACAACTGGACGATCCGGGGCGATGTCGACAAGCGCTTCGGCGACGGCTTCACCGAAAAGGTGCGCAGCGCGCTGCTCGGCATGAAGGACAAGGCGCTGCTCGACGCATTCCCGCGCAAGGGCTTCATCCCGGCGCAAAACTCCGACTTCGCGACGATCGAGGAAACCGCCCTTCAGCTCGGCCTGATCGACGAATGAGCCTGATCGCGCTCGACCGCGAAACGCTCGGCTATAACGGGCACGCGGTCCTGCGCGACGTGACACTCTCGATTGAAGCCGGCGAGCGCGTGGCATTGCTCGGCTCCAGCGGCGCAGGCAAAACGACCCTCATCGACGTGCTGTACCGGCGTCTTGCCGGACGGGGCGCGGCGGTCGCTCTCGTGCCGCAGGAACATGCGCTGGTTCCGGCGCTCTCGGTCTACCACAACGTCTATATGGGCAGGCTGGAACGGCGCGGCACTTTCTACAATCTCGTCAATCTGCTGAGGCCATGGCGCGCCCAGGTCGAGGCCGTGCGCGCTGCGGCGACCCCGGTCGGCCTTGGCGGAATTCTTGGCCAGACGGTCGACACGCTTTCGGGCGGGCAGAAGCAGCGCACCGCTATCGCGCGCGCCCTGTTCCGTGGCGGCGATATCGTGCTCGCCGACGAGCCGGTCTCGGCCGTCGATATGGCGCAGGCAAAACAGGTGCTGAACGAGATGGCGCGCGCGTTCGGGACGATTATTCTCGCCTCGCACGATGTCGAGCTAGCGCTGGAGACTGCGACGCGGCTGATCGGGCTGAAGGACGGCGCGATCGTGCTCGACGTTCCCGCTCAAGGGGTGGATCGGGCCAGGGTTTATGAGCTCTACCGCCATTGACGAGGCTGCGCGGGGGATCGCCGCCCGCACACCTCCGGTTCTGACGCCGCTGCGCGTCGGCATCGGCTTTCTCCTGCTTGCGGTCCTTGCACTTCCGTTTGCGGACCTCACGATCTCGGGCCACGATCCCTGGCCGGTCGCGCGCGCGATCCTGACCGGCTTCGTGACGCCCGACTTCAGCGCGATCGAGGGGCTGGGCTGGTCCGCCGCCGTCACGCTGGCGTTTGCATTCTGCGGTCTGGCGGCGGGATGCTCGGCCGGCTTTGTCATGGCGCTGTTTTACCGGTTCGGTCCCGTCCGCTGGATCGCCGCCTTCCTCCGATCGATTCACGAACTGATCTGGGCGCTGCTGCTGATGGCCGTGACGGGCCCCACGGCCGCAACCGGCGTGATCGCCATCGGCCTCGCCTATTCCGGCATCTTCGCCAAGGTCTATGCCGAGATCCTCGACGAGGCGGACCCGCGGCCGGCGGAGCTTCTACCGCCGGGCGTCGGCGCGATCTCCCGCTTCTTTTACGCACGGCTGGCCGTCGCGCTTCCGGCGGTGCGCAGCTACACGCTCTACCGGCTCGAATGCGCCATGCGGTCGAGCGCGGTGCTCGGCTTCATCGGCCTGCCGACGCTCGGCTTCCAGCTCGACACGTTCTTCAAGCAAGGGTCCTACAGCGCCGCCGCCGCCGTGCTCATCATCTATTTCACGCTGATCGCGACGATCCGCATCTGGGTCCAGCGGCCGCTTGTTCCCGTCTATCTCATCGCTTCCGTTGCGGTGCTGATCGCCTATGGCGGCCCGCCCATCGCCGGATCGAGCCTGATCAGTTTCATCACCCAGGACATCGTCCCCGCGCCTCTGCGCAACGGCGATCTCCTCGATGCCGCTACCTGGCAAAGGCTGTGGGACTGGATCGCGGCTCTTTCGATTAATCAAGCCTTGCCCAGCGCATGGGCGACGCTGATCGTCGGACAGATCACGCTGGCGCTCACCGGTCTGATCGCACTGGCGAGTTTTCCCCTGATCGTGCCGCGGCTGGCGGGGCGGATTGGCGCGGTATTCGGCCATATCGGGCTCGTGGTCGGCCGCTCGACCCCGGAATACATGCTGGCCTATCTGC
>JBKJVQ010000127.1:0-15450 GCA_046717125.1 Methyloligellaceae bacterium | reverse complement strand
CCATATGAAGGCGTCGCCAGACCCGTTGAGCCTGGCAGCGTCGACCGTCCGCTTGGTGAGCTTGACATCGGGTAAGCACCGGGTAAGCAGAGCGGGGTAAACGGCGGTAAATTGCAGCCAACGCCGTCAAACCTATAAGCCACTGATTCTGGGATTTTTCAAGCGGTACGGGCAATTTGAGAAAACTCGAGAAAACGTCAGAAAACACTTGACCACTACCCGCGCAAGGTCAGCGTCGCGCCGGAAAATTCGTACGAACGGAGCCGGCTGAGATAGCTCATGCCGAGCAGGCTCCCGCGCAATGCGCCGTCGCGCGCGACCAGAGCCACGACATTGGTCAGCCGCAACGGTCCGATGGCGACAGATTGGAGACGCGTGCGCGCGGCCATCGCCATGCCATTGGCGGTCTGGACCGGGATGACGTAGCGGAGGGAGGCAAGGTCGACCCCCGCCGTCTTCGCGTCGCCGGGAGTCAGCACGACCGTGGAGGCGCCCGTATCCACGATCATGCGGATCTCGGTTCCGTTCACGTTCGCATCGGCCAGGAAGTGACCGCCGATGTGCCGGCGGATCCGGACCTCGTTGTCGCCCGTAAGCTCCATCTCGACGGCGGTCGAGGGCACGAGCTCTCCGCCGACGCGCTCGGCGACGCGCCAGAGGTCTTCGCGGTAGGTGTAGCCGACGACGAGAACGAGAGCGATGAAGATCCAGGAGAGACCGTCCTTGATCGCAGCTGATGCGCGGCCCTGATAACCAGAGAACAGCCCCGATCCGAGGAACACGAGCAGCGCAAGGCCCATCGCGAGGAATCCGAAACTGTCCGCGTCGAAGCCTGCGACCGTGCCGGAATCGCCGCGCATCAGGAGTAGCCCGGCAGCGATGGCGAGAATGCCCATGGCGACAAAACCGCCCATCGTCAGCGCTCCGTTTCGGTGCGCAGCCGCGCCGGCAGGGCGTCCATGATGGCGCGCCGCTCCGCGTCGGTCAGGCGCGTCCAGAGCGCAATCTCATGGCGTGTGCGGCCGCAGCCCGAGCAGAGGCCGGTCGGCTCGTCGATCACGCAGATGTTCACGCAGGGAGATTCCAACGGACTGCCGCATTTCCCGCCGGGCTCATTCCGGCCCGTCACATATGGGACAGGAGCGCTTCCCCCGCAATTGTTTGTCTTGGAGTAGCGGTAACGGCGTGTAGGCCGAAGGCGACGGCGCCGTGAGAGCCTGGATTGACCTGCGCGACTGCTCGGTTGGGTGACCAAGGTGACAAGTTGACGGCATAATCATGCGGCAGCGAGAGGATTGTGATTGAGCTTGACGCACGCTCTCATTGAGAGGAGCAATTACCTCAGCATGAGGCGCTTTAAGGTCATCCTGTCCGTCTGCCTTGCGGTCGCTGTCGCCTTCTCTCCGATGGCGGTTCAGTTTGCCGCAGCGGATGCGCTGCACCCCGTTAGCTCGGCGGTGCACGACCCGATGCACGATTGCTGCCCTGACAATACCGGCCATTGCCCGCGCGATATGGTCGATTGCGCATTCATGGCTGCCTGCGTGCTGAAATGCTTCGGGTTTATGGCGACCGTACCGACGATGCCCGCCGTTTCTTTCGTTACGGAAAATTCCGCCATTTCGCGGCCTCCCGAACAGGCCGTCAGCGGCCTTACAAGCCCGCTGTTCCGACCTCCACGCATCTGAGCTCGCTGTTCTGAGCCGGGCTGGCCCGGGCTTCGCCCGCGCCGCCGGATTCCGTGCGCTGTGTTCCGCGCAGCTTCGAGCTTGCCTGGAGAGTCGAGATGTCCGCCTTCCGTTCGCTGCACGCGCCGTCCGTCGCGCCGCACGCCCCCCTGCCTTGCGTTCGCCTTTCACTTTCGCCCGGCGATGCTATCCGCAGGAGGACCTGAGCAATGCGCTTCCTGCGATCCGCAATCCTGTTCGGCCTCGGGCTCGGCGGCGGGGTGCTCGCCGCCTCCTCAATCGACATCGAGCGGGCCGAACCTCTGATGAGTTGGGCGCGTGACATGCTGCCCGCCGGTCAGGCTACCGATGTTCACGCCGGGCCGGATAAGGCGGCAGGGGAAGGCGGCCGCGAAATTCTCTATTACCGCCACCCGATGGGCCTGCCGGAAACGTCGCAGGAGCCGAAGAAGGATTCGATGGGGATGGATTATATCCCCGTCTACGAGGGCGAGGCCGCCGACGAGAGCGGGACCGTCACTATCAGCACCGAGCGGATACAGCGGAGCGGCGTGCGCACCGCGCCGGTCGCACGGCGTGCCATCACCCGTCCCGTGATCGTTCCCGGCGCGGTCCAGGTGGATGAGGGGCGGGTCAAGGTCGTCTCGCTGCGCGCGGAGGGCTTCATCGAGGAGCTGTTCGTCGACAGGACCGGGGCCTCGGTCGAGAAGGGCCAGAAGCTGTTTCGTGTGTATATGCCCGCCCTGCAGCAGGCGCAGGTCGACGTGCTGCTGGTCGCCCGCGAGCGCGGCGCAACAGGCCCGGCGCGCCAGCGACTCGTCGATGGCGCGTCGCAAAAGCTTCGCAACCTAGGTGTCGATGAGAGTTTTGTCCGCGCGGTCGTCGAAAAGGGCGAGAACATTCGCACCATCGACTGGCAATCGCCGCTTGCAGGCGTTGTGCTTGAGAAGAAGGTGGTCGAAGGCCAGCGCGTCATGCCCGGCGACGAGCTTTACCGCATTGCCGACCTTTCGACCGTCTGGGTGATCGCCAACGTGCCGGAGCACGATCTTGCCAATGTGCAGGTCGGCGACGATGCCGAAATCACCTTCCGCGCGTTTTCGGACGCGCCGCGCCTCGGCAAGATCGCCTTCATCTATCCCGATCTCAAGCCCGAGACGCGCACCGCGCGGGTGCGCATTGAACTGGACAATCCGGACGGGGCCTTACGCGCCGACATGTATGCCGACGTGGCGATAAAGAACGCGCGGGACAACGAGCCTGTCCTCGCAGTGCCCGAAAGCGCGCTCATCGACAGCGGCAAGCGCCAAGTGGTGCTCGTGGCCAGGGGAGAGGGGCGCTTCGAGCCTCGCGCCGTGAGCGTCGGGCGGCGCGGCGACGGCCATGTTGAGATCACCGAAGGCGTCACCGAGGGCGAGGAGGTCGTGACCGCCGCTACCTTCCTGATCGACGCCGAAAGCAACCTTAAGGCCGCGCTCTCGCAGTTCAACGCGCCGGAGCAAAAGCCATGATCGCCGCAATCATCGCTTGGTCGTCGCGCAATCTTCTGCTGGTCCTGATTGGCGCGGTGTTCCTAACCTTCGCGGGCGTCTATTCCGTTATCAAGACGCCCCTCGACGCGATCCCGGACCTTTCCGACACGCAGGTCATTCTGTTTACGGAATATCCGGGCCAGGCACCCCAGGTCGTCGAGGACCAGGTTACCTATCCGCTCTCGACCGCCATGCTGACCGTGCCGGAATCGAAGGTAGTGCGCGGCTTCTCGTTTTTCGGCGTCTCGTTCGTCTACGTGATTTTCGAGGACGGAACGGATATTTACTGGGCGCGCTCGCGCGTGCTCGAAAATCTCAACGCGGTCAGCGCCAAGCTTCCTGCCGGCGTCGCCCCGACGCTGGGGCCGGACGCGACCGGCGTCGGCTGGGTCTATCAATACATCGTCACCGGCGGACAGAAGAGCCTCGCCGAGCTGCGCACGCTGCAGGATTTCGACCTGCGCTTTGCGCTCGCCTCCGCCGACGGCGTCGCGGAAGTCTCCAGCGTCGGCGGCTTTGTGAAACAGTACAACGTCGTCGTCGAGCCGCGCCGCCTGCGCGCGCTCGGCATCTCCATGTCGGCGGTGCGTGACGCCCTGCGCGGCAGCAACATGGACGTCGGCGGCCGTACGGTCGAGCTGTCCGAAACGGAGTTCATCGTTCGCGGGAAGGGCTATTTCAAGGGCATCGGCGACATCGAACAGGTGATGGTCAAGTCCGACGCGGGCGTGCCTGTGCTGCTCAAAGACGTCGCGCGCGTCGAGCTCGGCCCCGACGAACGCCGCGGATTGACGGAGATGGACGGCGAAGGCGAGGTTGTCAGCGGCATCGCCACCCAACGCTTCGGCGGCAACGCTCTCGACGTCATCGACAACGTCAAGCAGCGGCTGGCGGAGATCGAACCCTCGTTGCCTGAAGGCGTCAAGATCAAGCCGGTCTACGACCGCTCCGACCTCATCCACCGCGCCATCGCGACGCTGCGGACGACGCTGATCGAGGAAAGCGTCATCGTCGCGCTGGTCTGCATCGTCTTCCTGATGCATGTGCGCAGCGCGCTCGTCGCGATCATCATGTTGCCGCTCGGCGTGCTGATCGCGTTCATTTTCATGCGCATTCTGGGGCTGTCGTCGAACATCATGAGTCTGGGCGGCATCGCCATCGCCATCGGCGCGATGGTCGATGCGGCCATCGTCATGATCGAGAACGTCCATAAGCATCTGGAGCGCGCCGAGCCCGGCAAGAACCGCATCGACATCCTGATCGAGGCGGCGAGCGAGGTCGGCCCGTCACTGTTCTTCGGCCTGCTGATCATCACTGTCTCCTTCCTGCCGATCTTCACGCTGGAGGGGCAGGAGGGGCGGCTGTTCGGTCCGCTCGCCTTTACCAAGACCTTCGCCATGGCGGGGGCGGCGTTCCTGTCGATTACGCTCGTGCCAGCGCTGATGGTGCTGTTCGTGCGTGGACGGATTGTTCCGGAGAAGAAAAATCCGCTTAACCGCTTCCTGATCTGGATCTATCGGCCGGTGATCGCGCTCGTCATGCGCTTCAAGGTCGCGACCATCGTCGTCGCGCTCG
The DNA here is from genome assembly GCA_046717125.1 of Methyloligellaceae bacterium. GTDB lineage: Bacteria > Pseudomonadota > Alphaproteobacteria > Rhizobiales > Methyloligellaceae > JBKJVQ01. The sequence goes on along the minus strand of JBKJVQ010000127.1, from coordinate 10,655 downwards.
CCGTGCTGGCGGCGAGCTGGTGGCCGGCTTCGAAACTCGGCACGGAGTTCATGCCGACGCTGAACGAGGGCACGCTGTTCTACATGCCCACCACGCTGCCGGGCCTCTCGATCACCAAGGCGGCCGAACTGCTCCAGAGCCAGAACAAGATCATCAAGGCGTTTCCCGAAGTCGAGTCGGTCTGGGGCAAGGCCGGACGCGCCGCCACCGCGACCGACCCCGCGCCGACCGAAATGTTCGAGACGGTTATCAACCTCAAGCCGGAATCCGAATGGCGCGATGGGCTGACGATGGACATCCTGATCGCGGAAATGGACAAGTCGCTCCAGTTCCCGGGCGTGTCCAACTCATGGACCATGCCGATTCGCGCGCGCATCGACATGCTCGCGACCGGCATCCGCACCCCCATCGGCATCAAAGTGTTCGGCCGCGACCTCGCGGAAATCGAAGCGCTGGCGCGGAAGATCGAACAGGTCGTCAAGGCCGTGCCGGGTACGTCGAGCGCCTATGCTGAGCGCGTGATCGGCGGCTCCTATCTCACCATCGAACCGGACCGTGCGCAGCTTGCCCGTTACGGACTGATGGTGAGCGACGTACAGGACACAATCTCGATGGCGCTCGGAGCCGAGACGGTCACGACCACCGTTGAGGGGCGCGAACGCTATGCCGTGAACATCCGTTATCCACGCGATCTGCGCTCCAGCCCCGATCTGATCGCGCGCGATGTCAGCGTACAGATGAAGGACGGCGGCACCGTGCCGCTCGGCGAAATCGCCAAGATCAGCCTCGGCCAGGGCCCCACCACGATCCGCACCGAAAATGCTCAGCTTGCAGTCTATATCTATGTCGATGTGCGCGACCGCGACATTGGCGGGTACGTTGACGAGGCGCGGGCGGCGGTGGCCAGCCAAGTCGACTTTCCGCCCGGCTATTACGCGGCCTGGAGCGGGCAGTTCGAATATCTGGAGCGAGCAAAGGAGCGGCTGAAAATCGTCGTCCCGCTGACGCTGCTCATTATATTCCTCCTGCTGTATCTGAACTTCCGCCGCATTACGGAGACGCTGATCGTCATGCTGTCGCTGCCATTCTCGCTGGTCGGCGGCTTCTGGTTCATGTGGTGGCTCGGCTTCAACATGAGCGTCGCGGTCGCGGTCGGCTTTATCGCGCTCGCGGGCGTCGCGGCCGAGACGGGCGTCGTCATGCTGATCTATCTCGATCAGGCGCTGACCCGCTGGAAGGAGCAGGCCGAGGCGGAAGGCAGGGCCTTCTCCCGGGCCGATCTCTATGACGCAATCATGCATGGCGCGGTGGAGCGTGTGCGGCCGAAGATGATGACAGTGGTCGCGATCATGGCGGGCCTCCTGCCGATCCTGTGGAGCACCGGCGCGGGCTCGGAAGTCATGCAGCGGATCGCAGTGCCGATGATCGGAGGCATGGTCTCGTCCACGCTCCTCACACTGATCGTGATCCCCGCGATCTATGCGCTGGTGAAGCAGTCGGGTTTGGAGTTTCAACGCCGTACTGTAGCGTTGGAGGGAACGGCCTAACCCGCACGGGTCAAACTCCTGGACGGCTAGAACGGCAGGATCACGTCCAGCACCTGTTGCCCGTAGCGCGGCTGCTGCACGTCGCTGATCTGTCCGCGCCCGCCATAGGACACGCGCGCTTCGGCGATCTTGGCGAACGGGATGGTGTTTTCCGACGTGATGTCCTCGGGGCGGATCACGCCCTGCACGATCATTTCGCGGACCTCGTAATTGACGCGGATTTCCTGCCGTCCTTCGAGAACGAGATTGTTGTTCGGCAGAACTTGAGTCACGACCGCGGCGATCTTGGTCGTGACCTTTTCCTCGCGCTCGATCGAGCCCGATCCGTCCGACTTCGCGCCTGAGCTCAAGGCCACGGCCGCGCCGAGATCGGTGCCATCGGGAAGCACTTCCAGCGCCTTCTTTTCGAGACCGAAAAACCCGTTGATGCCGAGGTTGTCTTCACCGGCACGGCTGCGCTTGGTGGCGTTTTCGATCTCGGCCTTGTCGGTGATGTTGACGAGCACCGTCACGATATCGCCGACGCGCACCACGCGCTGGTCCTTGAAGAACGCGCGCGCGCCGGCGCGCCACAGCGAATTGGCATTGTAGACGCCGGGATCGGGCGCGGGCATCGGCATGGAGACCGGCTGATAGTTGGGCTGGATCACCGGGTTCGAAATCCCGGCGAGCCGCGGCTTTTCACCGACAAAAGCGAGCCGGTCGAGACTGCTGCATCCGGATAGCGCAAGGCCCGCGGCGGCGGCGGCGCAGGTCAGGGTCAGGATCATTCTCACGGGACGCTCTCGCTATCTAACGAAGTTGGAAGAAATGGAGGCCTGCGGCGCGATCGGCCCAAGATTGTCCGGCACGACCGAGACCACGCCCGGCGCAACGACGATTGCCTGCAGGACGCGTTTCGATTGTGTGTTGAGAACCGTGACGGTCTCGCCCAGCGCGGCGTCGCCCAGCGTCTTGCCCTGCGCCCTCACGACGAGGCCGGGCGCCTGATAGACGATGGTGACGATCGCGTTCTTGGAGACGATTCGCGGACCTTCGAGATCGGCCTCGCGCACCGGCCGGCCCGCCGCCAGTGACTGTTTCGCGGCCATGCCGACCAGCTCCTCGCGGCGGCGCACCGCACCCTCGAGACTGCGCGATTTCGGCAGGCGGACGATCGCGACATCCGCTGCCAGCATCACCTCGCCCCGCGCGATGGCGCGCGACGGGGCCGCAATCTCGATCGTCTCGATCGCCTGACCGGATAGACCATGTCTTTAGTATCCGCACGGCCGGCCAGGCCGAGCGCGGCGCGGAAGCCTCCGCTCGGCTGCAGGTCGAGGCGCAGGATTTCCAGCGCTTCCTTGACGCTCGGATCGAGATGCACGTCCCTGCTTCCCGCCGCGAGCCTGATTTCGATCGCGGCGGGCTGGGCGCCGAGCTTCGTGGCCGCGGCCGTGGCGATTGCATCCTCGATCTGCTTGAGCGTGATGTGACGGCTCGACCGCTTGACCGCGACCTGCTCGATCCCCGCTGCGTTGTGCCATTCGATCCCGTGCTGACGCGCGGCGGCCTGGACGCGCAGAGCGCCGACCGAGCCTTCGGTACCGATGTCCGGCGAGCGGAATACGGCTTGCGACGCGGCGGAACCAGCACCTTCGAACAGATCGCCGAGCGTGACGAGCGGTCCCGCGACGATGATCTGCGTCCGCAAGGCCGGTTCGGCCATGGCGGAAGTGAGCGCGAGATATGTCGCCGCTGGGATGGCGAGGAATGCGATCAGCTTACGGATTATTGTCATGGCTCCTAACGCACGGCGTTTGCGGTGGCCGACATCATCTCGTCGGCGGCGCTGATGATCTTTGCGTTCATCTCGTAGGCACGCTGGGCGGAGATCAAATCCGTCAGCTCCGACACCGCGTTGACGTTCGAACCTTCGAGAAATTTCTGCAGCAGCGAGCCCGTGCCCTCGGTTGCCGGGTTCTCGAGCTGGGGCTGCCCGCTCGCCTGGGTTTCGAGGAACAGGTTCTCGCCGATCGCCTGCAGACCGGCCTTGTTCACGAAACGCGCGAGCTGGATCTGGCCGATCTGTTGCGGAACGGTTTCGTTGGCGACGAGGACTTCGACCAAGCCGGAAGAATTGATTGTGATGGAGCGGGCGTTTTCGGGAACGGTCAGGGCCGGCTCCAGCTTGTAGCCGTCTCCGGTCACGATCTGTCCCTCGGCGTCGAGCTGAAACGTGCCGTCGCGCGTATAGGCCGTCTGGCCGCTCGGCATCTCGATCGAAAAATAGCCTTCGCCGCGTATGGCGATGTCGAGATCCTTGTCGGTCCCCGCCAGGCCACCCTGCGTCATGATGCGCGAGGTTGCGCCGGTCTTCACGCCGTAGCCGACCTGGATGCCGGTCGGGATCATCGAGCCGTCCTGCGAGGCCGTCGCGCCCGCGCGGCGGATGTCCTGGTACAGCAGGTCCTGGAACTCGGCGCGGACCTTCTTGAAGCCCGTGGTGCGCAAGTTCGCGATGTTGTTCGAGATGACCTCGACGTTCAGCTCCTGCGCGGGCATGCCCGTGGCAGCGATTCTCAGGGCGTTCATGACGGTCGTTCTCCTGTGATCCCGGCGCGCTAATTTGGCATCATGCTCATGCGTCCACGCGGCCGAGCTGGGAAATGGCGTCGCGCCGGAGCTGGTCGGCGCGCTCGATGGTCTGGGACATGGATGAATAGGCGCGGACCGTCTCGATCATGCGGGTCATCTCGACCACGCCTTCGACGTTGGAGCCTTCGATCATGCCCTGCATCACCCGTGCATCGGGTGCAGGCCGGGCCGGGACCGAGGACGAACAGCGTCGCGCCTTCTTTCGTTACAGCGGACGGATCGGGGAGGCGGACGAGGCGAAGCACGTCCTTGTCGCCTTCGGATGTCGAGATCGAGCCGTCCGCCGCGATCGTGATGCCGCTTTCACGCGGGCTGAACGTGATCGGGCCGCCGCCGCCCAACACCTTGTATCCGTCGCCGGTCACGAGCTGACCCGCCGCGTTGAGTTTCAACTGGCCGTTGCGCGTGTAGCGCTCGCCCTCGGGCGTCTGAACGACCAGCCAGGCTTCCGCCGAGATTGCCACATCGAGATCGTTGCCGGTGCGCTCGAACGCGCCGGCGGACATGTTCGGTACGGCGCCGCGCTCCAGCACAAAGGACACGCCGCCGGACGCGCCTTGAATGCCTTCGTCGCGCGCGGTGTCTCCCAGAAACTCCTCGAACCGGAGGCTGTCCGCCTTGAACCCCGCCGTATTCAAGTTCGCGAGGTTGTTCGCAATGACGTCCATCTGGCGCTTCAGCGTCATCTGGCGCGACAGTCCGATCAGAATGGCGTTGTCCATTTTTTGTCTCCAGGTCCGCGACCTGCGGGTTGCAGAGGCGGCAGTATTGTCCGTGCACAGTGAAAAGCACGCGCCATGCCAACCCGGGCCGGACGGGAAAATCAATTTTATCAATGGGTTGAAAGTGAAGCGGCCAGCGGAAGGCGCCGCAAGTGGGCAATTCTTGCCTGGGTCGAAATTGCCGCCCATGGCCGCTCTCAACGAAGCGTTAACCCTAAAGCCTCTAACTCTTTCTTCGAGATTTTCTGGCGATTGGCGCTGGCCCGGGGAAGGCGATGAGCGAAGACGACGAGACCGAGAGGGGTGCGGCCGAAAAACCGGCGTCGCGCTTCCTGTCGCGCAAAAAACTCCTGATGTTCGGCCTGCCGGTGCTGTTGCTGGTGGGAGGCGGAGCAGGCGCCTATGCAACGGGGGTCATCGGCGGTCAGGGCCCGGAAGAGACGCAGGAAGCGGCTCTGCCGGTCGTGCTCTATTACGACGTTCCGGAGATGGTCGTGAACCTGAGCGCTGTCGACAAGCGCGCACAGTTTCTGAAGATGCGCATCGCCCTGGAGATGCAGGAGCGCGCGACGCTCGATGCGCTGCCCGTCGTGATGCCGCGCATCCAGGACACGTTCCAACTCTATCTCCGCGAATTGCGCGCATCCGACCTCGAAGGTTCGGCCGGCCTGTTCCGGTTGAAGGAAGAGCTGCTGCGCCGCATCAACATGGAAATTCATCCGAGGCAGGTGACGCGCGGCCTCTTCAAGGAAATCATTATTCAGTAGACTGATCATGGCCACACACGACGAGCCCGAATCAGAAGACGACGACGATCTGGCTTCCGCCTGGGGCGCTGCTTTGGCCGAGCAGGTCGGAGACCAGGCCGCCGGCTCCGCCGAGCAATGGGCGGCGATGATCGGTCAACAGGACGCCGAGCAGACGTCAGGCGGCCAGGAACGCGTGCTCAACCAGGGCGAGATCGACAACCTGATGGGGTTCGATCTTGAGGAGCGCGCGTTGAGCGATACTGGCGGCGTCCGCGCGATCATCAATTCGGCGATGGTCTCTTACGAGCGCCTGCCGATGCTCGAAATCGTCTTCGACCGGCTGGTCCGTCTGCTGACGTCGTCGCTGCGCAATTTCACCTCGGACAATATCGAGGTGAGCCTCGACACGATGTCGACCATGCGCTTCGGCGACTATCTGAATTCGATCCCCCTGCCGGCCATGATCGGCGTCTTCCGGGCCGCCGAGTGGGACAATTCGGCGCTGATGACGGTCGACTCCAACCTCATCTATTCGATTGTGGACGTGCTGCTGGGGGGGCGTGGCAGCCGCGCGATCCGGGTTGAGGGGCGGCCCTATACGACCATCGAATCCAATCTCTTGCGGCGCATGATGGAGCTGATCCTCGAAAATGCGGCCACGGCCTTCCGACCGATTTCGCCGGTGCATTTCGAGCTGGAGCGGCTCGAAACCAATCCGCGCTTCGCGGCAATCGCGCGGCCGGCCAACGCCGCCATCCTGATCAAGCTGCGCGTCGACATGGAAGATCGCGGCGGGCGCGTGGAAATTCTCATTCCTTACGCGACCATAGAGCCGATCCGGGAGCTTCTGCTCCAGGGTTTCATGGGCGAGAAACTCGGCCGCGATCCGATCTGGGAGAACCATCTCGCGTCGGAAATCTGGCAGACGCGCATCCCGGTTGAAGCGGTGTTCGCGCCGCTTAGCGTACCTCTGAGCCGCATCCTCGATCTCGAAGTCGGCGAAACGATCGTGCTCGAATGCGGGCCGGACGATCCTGTGACGCTGCGCTGCGGCGACATCGAGCTCACGGCCGGCGCGATCGGGCGGGTTGGCGAAAATGTATCGGTACGGATCGATCGCGGGATCGACAAGACGAAACGCGGGCAGGGCACGCGCGAAATCCGCGCGCTTCAATCGGCCTGATCGGGAGCGCTCAAGATGTTCGGAATACTGGTTGAGTTGATGTTCGCGGTGCTGCTTGGCGTCACTATCCTCTATTGCGCACTGGTGCACCGGAAGCTGGAGCAGCTGAGAGGCAATCAGAGCGATCTGCGCGAGATCGTCTACGAGTTGACCAACGCGACCGGAAACGCGGAAGTCGCGATCGGGCACTTGCGCGAAACGGTCAACATCGCGGAGGACAGACTGGTGTCGCAGATCGACGGCTCGCGCGAACTGGAATCGCGGCTGGTCGAAGCCATCAACGCCGGCGAGGAGCTGGTTGGCCGGCTTGCGATCATCAGCCGGAACGCCACAAGGCATCTGGCGGAACGCGTCGCGCCTGAACCGCAAACCGCAACCGAGGCAGCCGACGAATGGCGGCGCTCGAAAATCGGCTTCGGGCGCTTTTCGGACAAGACCCCGCTGCGGTCGACGCCGGGCTCGGGACGCTGACGGGAATGGGTCAGCTCCGTCTGCTTCCGCTTGTCGCGCTTGTCGCGCTCTGCCTGCTCGGCCTGAAGGGCGCATCGTTCCTGCTCAACGGCAGCGGCCTGCTGACGGGCATCGCCCCCGCGACCGCGGAGAACGGAGCAAGACAGCCGGCGTCAGGCGCGGACGCGCTCTCGATCGAGAATGCCGCAAAGATTGAGGAAAGGGCGTTGCCGGAGCCGGCGAAGGAAGGAGAGCCTGCGCCGGACCAACTGCCCCCGCCAAAAGCCGAGGCGCCCCAGGCCGAGAAGCCTGAACTTCAGGCGGTCGGTCATGGCGCAGACGCGCAAGCGCCTGGCGATGAGATCGTTACCGGCTCCATGGAAGGCGCATCCGGTCCCTCGGCCAGGATCACACCTTCCGAAGGAGACGTGTTGAACGCGCTGGTGCGCCGTCGAAAAGAGCTCGACGAGCGCGAGCGGGAAATCGTGCTGCGCGAGAATCTGCTGAAGGCGGCCGAAAAGAAGGTTGAGGGGCGCATCGGCGAGCTGAAGGCGATCGAGGAAAGGGTCAGCGGCTCGTTCAAGGAAGAGGAAGAGGCGCACAAGGCCGAGTTGCAGCGACTCGTGCAGATGTACGCCCAGATGAAGCCCAAGGACGCCGCGACCGTTTTCAACCGGCTGGAAATTTCGGTCCTCACGCGCATGGTCAAGCTGATGAAGCCGGGTGAAATGTCGGCCATCCTCGCATCGATGGATCCCGCCGCGGCCGAGCGGCTGACGCTCGAGATCGCCTCGCACGGCGTGCCAGTGCCGCCCCCAGCGCCCGTCCAAGGCGCGGAGCTGCCGAAAATCGAAAGCCAGGCGGCGAACTGATTGGCCCGCCGCCGCCTACCCCTAAAGAAGTCCTTAACCGCGCAATCGCTAGGATTTCCCGATGCTTCCGGCGATTCGCCGCAGAAGCGGCAGGCAGAGGAAATTTCGTGGCGCGGCGACCGGACAGGGCAGGGCGGATGACGTCGCTGACGGGCTGCCTGCGGGGAGTCCTGCTGCTGGTTTGCGTATGGATGCTGTCCTGTTTCGGTGGCGCCGCACAGGCCGATGACAGGATCCCCGCCGAGGTCGAGGCGCGCGCCGAGGCCGGTTATGGCCGGCTCATCTTCAAGTTCGAGACCATGGCGAAAATCGACAGCGGCATTACCGCCGGCGTGCTCGTCATCAATTTTTCGAGGCCGGTTGAGATCGAACTGAAGACCATCCTGCGGTATCTGCCGGACTATGTCGGCATCGCCCGCGTCGATCCGGATGGACGCGCGGTCAGGCTCGGTCTCAACCGATCGTTTCGGTCGAATGCGATGGAAGCCGGAGACCGGCTGTTTGTCGATCTCTTGCCGCCGGAGTGGCGCGGTCCCCCGCCTGCGCCGCCGCAGGATGTGATCCGTGAATTGGCCGAGAAGGCGGCTGCGGCCGAAGCGGAGACGCGCGACGCCGCCCGCCAGAAGGCGCTGGCTGCGGAAGCGGCCACGCTGGAGATCGAGGCGGGAATCTATCCGACCTTCAGCCGCATCGTGTTCGACTGGTCGCACTTTACCACCGCCAGCCTGACGCGGCTCGGCAGCAAGGTGACGATCGCATTCAACCGCAAGGTTCGCGCGAAGCTTGGACGGCTGAAATCGGACCCTCCGCCGAACCTGCGCGGGGTCGAGCAGATCGACACGCCCGAGGGCATGGAGATCGTCCTGACCGTCGACGAAGAGATCGGCGTGCGCGGTTTCCGGGAAGAACGCGCCTTCGTCGTCGATCTGTCCGGCCCGGAAGCGGCGGTGAGCCTGTCGGACAAGCCGGCCGATGAGAAACCGGCAGGCGATAAGCCTGCCGAGGAAAAGCCTGCTGACGCGCAGGCCGCAGACGCAAAACCGGCCGAGGCGAAAGCCGCCGAAGCAAATCCCGTCAAGGAGCTGGAGGACGCGCCGGCCGAAGCGATCGTCAAGTCTGAGGCGAAGGCGCAGGAACCCGCGCCGGCCGATCCGGTCGCGGCCAAGGCGATCGGCGACAAGGCCGAGCCGTCCCCCGATCCGGCGCCGCCTGAGGGTTCGAAGCCTGAACCCGCACAGGCAAAGGCCGATCCCGCCGCGCCGATTGTCGCATCGATTGCGAAAACCGACAGCGCGCTCAAAATCACCTTGCCTTTCGCCGAGCCGGTGGCGGCGGCGATATTCCGGCGCGCACGGACGATATGGATCGTGCTCGAATCGGACGCCGTTCTCGATCTGGCGGCGCTCGAAGCATCGAAAGACGAACGCATAGAGCGGATCGAGCAGACGCGGTCCGGCCCGATCCAGATCATCCGCATCGCTCTGGCCGAGACGCATCTCGCCTTCGCCGAGAGCCATGCGGCGTCCTGGGTCGTGACGATCGGTGACGAGACTTCAGGCCTCGCCAGTCCGGTCAGCTTCCTGCGGGGGCAGAATGACGAGCAGGGCGCTCTGGTGACGGCGCCGTTGCCGGGAGCACGTCGCGCGCATTGGCTGGACGATCCGGCGCTGAGTGACCGGCTCGCTATCGTGACGTCCATGCCGCCCGCGCACAATGTCAACAAGCCTCGCAATTTCGTGGAGTTCGAGGCACTTGAAACGGCGCACGGAATGGCCATTGCTCCGCGTACAGATGACCTAGCCGTGCGTGTGGTCGTGGATCAGGTATTAATCACGCGCAGGAACGGCCTGACGCTGTCTCCCGGCGAGGCGGGGCAATATGTGGCTGGGCGCAATCCGCTTTCGACACCGGTCGCCAAGTTTTTCGAGACGTTGCGGGCTCCGCGCGCGAAGAGCCCGGGAGCGGTGCGCGATGAACTCGCCGAAATTTCCGGGCGGGTCGCGCTGGTAAAAATCGGAACAGCGCAACACCGCGCGGATCGATCTCGCCCGAGCCTATCTCGGCGCAGGCATGGCGGCGGAGGCGCTTGGACTTCTCGGTCAGGTCCAGCGCGATGACGCCGAGGCGGTGTCCGATCCGGTTTTTCTGGCGCTGAAGGGGGTCGCGCTGACACTGATGCGGCGGCCGGACCTCGCCCGCAAAACGCTGGGGGAGCATGCGCTCTCGCGCAACCCGGACGTTTCGCTGTGGCGCGGCCTGGTCGCGATGGAGGAGAACCAGCCCGCCGAGGCGCTAAAGGAATTCGAGGCCGGTCGCGAGGCCTTAAAGCTCTATGAGCCGGAACGGCAGGCCCGTTTCCGCCTCGCCCCCATGAAGGCCGCGCTCGTCGCGGGAGACGAGGCCCGCGCCGCCGCCGAACAGTCCGGGATCGAGCAGTCGCGCGAATTCCCCGCGCGATTCCTGGCCGCCAAGAATCTGCTCGCCGGCCAGCACTA
>JBKJVQ010000126.1:0-7770 GCA_046717125.1 Methyloligellaceae bacterium | reverse complement strand
AGTTGTCGTTGGGTTAGTAAATGCTGTCGCGCAAAGTTCGGAATGGGCAAATTTGAAACAAGCCCAATTGATTATAAGCCCGCGGACGATTCTATACGCTTTCGTTGCGAGGCGCTCATTTTGCTCGTGCATAAGATAGGGTTTAGATCAACGTATATTCTTGTTGATCGTGTAGATTAACTAACATTTACAGCGCAAGATGCCGAAAAGGCGTTTGCTTTTTTGCGCCAAGTCTTGATTGATCTTCCCTTACTTGAGACCCCTAGGGTCGCATTTAAGTTCTTTCTTTGGGACCAAATGAAGGCTCCGTATCACGAAGCTGGTGGACGGCCCGATCGCCTCCTTGAATATTCATTAGATTGGTCAGTTGAAGACTTAGAGATCGTACTTCAACGAAGGCTTGAAGCTTATTCTGACCATAATACTTCAAGATTCGATGAAATATTATGATCACGCCATATGATATACATTGGCTTGTAGCTTAATTAGCAATGGTTCTCCTAGAGATATGGTACGTATCTGTAAGAAAATAGTCGACGAGCACACAAGAACTGGCCGTTTCGGCCCAAGAATTGAATTTAGAACTGTCAGGTCAGCGCTTCTCGGGTTTTCTGTTGAACGAGCTCAAGAGCTTTACGGATCGCACTTTTCTGACCTTAAGAAGGTAGGAGAACTAAACTTTACAATCAATCAATTGGCGAATGATGTATTTCGTATAACTCAGCAAGCTGCACGCGCCAAAGTTCAAAAGTGGCAGGGTTCTGGTGCAGTGGTCAAAATTGCGCGATCTTCCAACTCCAGGTAATCGACCTCAATATCTCTACGGTATTGTTGACCCTCGCTTAGCAGTTGCAGTCCTCTCGGACGCAAGTCTAGATGATGCCGTAGATAATTTTTTGATGATCTGTCCTCACTGTCGAAGTCTCAGGATCGCCTCCGAAGGTGAGATAACTTGTCCAGACTGCCAAGGCAATTTCGATCAGGGATTAGCTCAAACGCTTGGCCAAGTTTGTCGAAGAGAAGACACGGCGCACTGACCTTATTGAGGCATATCCACATAAACCTCCGCGCCGCGCTTCACGAACTCCGCCGCCTTCTCGGCCAGCCCGCGCTCCTTCGCCTCCAGCGCGGCGGCGTAGTCGCGGACCTGCTGCGTAATTTCCATCGAGCAGAATTTCGGGCCGCACATGGAGCAGAAATGCGCCACCTTGTGCGCCTCCTTGGGCAGCGTCTCGTCGTGGTAGCTCTTGGCCGTATCGGGATCGAGCGAGAGCGCGAACTGGTCCTCCCAGCGGAAGTCGAACCGCGCTTGTGACAGCGCATCGTCGCGCGCCTGCGCGGCCGGATGGCCCTTGGCGAGGTCGGCGGCGTGGGCCGCGATCCGGTAGGCAATCACGCCCGCCTTTACGTCGTCCCGGTTGGGGAGGCCCAGATGCTCCTTCGGCGTCACGTAGCAAAGCATCGACGTGCCGAACCAGCCGATCATCGCCGCGCCGATGGCCGATGTGATGTGGTCGTAGGCCGGCGCGATGTCGGTGACGAGCGGCCCCAGCGTATAGAACGGCGCCTCTCCGCAGAGCGCGATCTGCTTCTCGACATTCACCTTGATCTTATGCAGCGGCACGTGGCCGGGTCCCTCGATCATCACCTGGCAACCGCGATCCCACGCAATTTTCGTCAGCTCACCAAGCGTTTCGAGCTCCGCGAACTGCGCGCGGTCGTTGGCGTCGGCAATGGAGCCGGGACGCAGTCCGTCGCCCAGGGAGAACGACACGCCGTAGCGGCGCATGAGGTCGCAGATCTCCTCGAACCGTTCGTACAGGAACGATTCCTTGTGCCGCGACAGGCACCATTTCGCCATGATCGAGCCGCCGCGGCTGACGATGCCGGTGCGGCGGTTGGCGGTCAGCGGCACATAGGCGAGCCTGACGCCCGCATGGATCGTAAAATAGTCGACGCCCTGCTCGCACTGCTCGATCAGCGTGTCCTTGTAGACCTCCCAGTCGAGCTTGACGGGATCGCCGTCCACCTTCTCCAACGCCTGGTAGATCGGCACGGTGCCGATCGGCACGGGCGCGTTGCGGATGATCCATTCGCGCGTGTTGTGGATGTTGCGCCCCGTGGAAAGGTCCATGACCGTGTCCGCGCCCCACCGGATCGCCCAGACCATCTTCTCGATCTCTTCCTCAACCGAGGAGGTGACGGCCGAGTTGCCGATATTGGCGTTGATCTTGGTGAGGAAGTTCCGGCCGATGATCATCGGCTCGGATTCCGGATGGTTGATGTTCGCCGGGATGATGGCGCGGCCGCGCGCCACCTCGTCGCGCACGAATTCCGGTGTGACGAAGTAAGGGACCGACGCGCCAAAACTCTCGCCGTCGGCGAGCCGCGCCTCGGCGTCTTCGCGCATCTTGGTGCGGCTGATGTTCTCGCGATGGGCGACATAGCGCATCTCGTCGGTGACGATGCCGGCGCGGGCGAACTCAATCTGCGTCACGGGCGCATCGCCCATGCCCCGCAGCGGCTTGTTGGCGACCGGGAATGCCCGGGCGAGATGCGCCCCCGTCACATTGCCGTTGTCGACCGGCTGGACGTCCCGCCCTTGATAGCGCTCGACGCCCCCACGTGTCTCGATCCAGGGCGTGCGCAGGCGTGGCAGTCCCGCATCCACATCGATCCGCGCCGCGTCGTCCGTGTACGGACCCGAACTGTCATAGACGCGAAACGCATCGCCCGTCGTCAGGCCGATGTCGCGGAACGGGACGGCGACATGCGGCGCGGCCTCCGGTGAAGAGTGCACCTTGCGGCTCGACGCCAGTGGCCCGGTGGTCACGCTGGATGTCGCAATTCCCGCGGGCGGCACGTGTTCGTTCATGGTTCGCCTCCTCGAAGCGCATGCGCCGATCCGGCATGGAGCGATCAGGTCGATGAACGGGATGAACCTTGCGCGGCACGACCCATCCCTTCGCCGGCATGACCCGGATCAGGTTCGAAGGGTACTCAGGCGGTAACCCGTGCGTAACTGCGCGTACGCCGGCTCAAGTCAGCCCGATCTCAGCCGGTTACTCCGGCGCCCCTTGGATGCGCGAGTGTGGAGGAGGATGGCGATGCTTGCAATCAATCAGGCCACCCCCGCGACCATTCGGCAAACAGAGCGCGTGCGACTTCAGACTTCGTTAACGGATGAGAAACGATCGCCACCCTAGTCTTGCGGCCTCGCTCAATGAGGGTGGATCGTGGGACGATCAGGATCGCCTCGGCGCGCAGCACTTGCCCTGGTGCCCAGAGGACGGGCCGGGCAACTGAAAGGGCCTGTCCGCTTCGGTCCGGCCGTTTTTTGCGCCAGCGTAGTCGTGTTTGCCGGCGCAATGCTTGCCCCATCGGCCTCCGCGCCGCTTGCCGGCCACGCCACCGTCATCGACGGCGATACGATAAGCCTTGCCGGCTCACGCGTGCGTCTGGCCGGGATCGATGCGCCGGAGTTGCGACAGACCTGCATGGCCAAATCCGGGGCCAAGACTGCATGTGGGGAAACCGCCGCGCGGGCGCTTGCGGCGCTGGTCGGCCGAAGCGACGTGGTCTGCAACGGCGAAGGTACGGACGCCTACGACCGGCTTCTGGCCGTGTGCGTCGCTGGCGGAATCGACGTCAACGCGCGCATGGTCGAGACGGGTCATGCGCTTGCATTCGTGAAGTACGATAGCCGCTACCTGGCCGAGAAGCGGCGCGCACGAAAGGCGGCGGCTGGTGTGTGGGCCGGCACGTTCGAGATGCCGTGGGAGTGGCGGCGGCAGGTCGCGGCCGAGGCTCGGCGCGAGGTCGAAATCGCGGGCTCTGCCGATGGCTGCAGCATCAAGGGCAACATTTCGCCCACCGGCGAACGTATCTATCACCTGCCCTCGCACTTCCATTACGCAAAAACGCAAATCGACCCAAGGAAGGGCGAACGCATGTTCTGCTCCGAAAGCGAAGCGTTGGCCGCCGGGTGGAGACGGTCTGTCCGTTAATCCTTCGACATGTCTTCGACGTATGCAGAAGGAAATCTGCGTATCGTCGTCATCGGCGAGCCTTATTCCCGCGCCATATCGAGGTCATCCGTGGTTCTCCCGCCAGCGGCCCGGATTAAACTGCTGTAATCTTGCTCGGCAACCAAGGGCTGCGACCATATTGGGGGGTGGCGCGGCAGGCTCTGTTGCGCTTTAAGGGCCTTAATTCCTTCCTCTTCCCTCGTTCAAGGTGGCATTCGATGGCCGAGACCTCCGAAAAGTCAGGCACTTCGCGCGCGCGAAAAGCGGTGCGGTGGATGCTGCTCCTGATTTTGCTGGTGGTGACGGCGGTCGGCGGCGTCATGTATTGGCGGCACGCCGAAATCTATCCTTCGACCGACAACGCTTATACGCACGCCAATATTGTGCGCATATCCCCGGAAGTGTCCGGCACGGTCCGGCGCGTCCTTGTCGGGCAGAACGCTTCCGTCGAGGCGGGCGATCCTTTGTTCGACATCAATCCCGCGCCTTATGAAGCGCAGCTTCGCGCCGATCGCGCCTTCTTCGATCAGGCGGCCGAAGCGGCGGGCGACGACGCCAATGCTTTGCGCGACGCCGCCAACAAGCTGTCGGAGGCGCGCCAAAAACTGCCCGCGGCGCGCGACGCCGTTCAGACCGCACGCCAGGGCGAGGGCGGCACGCCCCTGCCCGACGCGGACGTCACCAAGGCCGAGGAGGCTTGGCGCAAAGCGGTCGCAGCGGTGGAGCAGGCCCAGGCCGAGTTCGATACCGCGCAGGACCAGGCATCAGGCAGCACGCCCGAAATGTCGCAATTGCGCTCGGCCTCGGCCGCGCTCGACAAATCCGAGGCCGATCTCATCAACACCTATGTGGATGCGCCGTCGAGCGGCTGGATCTCTGGCATCTCGCTGCGCCCGGGGGCGACGGTCGCGGCCGGGCATCCCCTGTTTGCGCTTGTCGAGCCCGGCAAATGGTGGGTCGACGCCAACTTCAAGGAAACCGACATAACGCGCATTCGACCGGGCCAGGAGGCGACTATCGTTCTCGACATGTATCCGAGCATGACGATCAAGGGCGTGGTCGACTCGATCAGCGCAGGCTCCGGTGCGACCTTTTCCGCGCTGCCCGCCGAGAATGCGACCGGCAACTGGGTCAAGGTCACGCAGCGCTTTACGGTTCGGGTCAGAATCCCCGAGCCGCCCGAGGACTCATCGCGTCCTTTGAGAGTCGGCGCGTCCGCCAATGTTACGGTCGACACGACCGATCAAGACCGGCAATCAGCAGCGCAGTGACCGCCGAACCGCTCATGAGCCGGATCAAGTCGCCGTGACTGAGAACGATCGGCAGATGGCGAAGCGTAAATACAAGGTGATGCCGGCCAACGCCGCGGTCGTAGACACGGTCTCTGAACCGGCGCCACGATTTGTGAAGGGCGACCGCGTCCCGATCGCGCTGGTCGTCGCCGCGACGACATGCGCGTTCCTCGAAGTGCTCGACATCACGATCGTCAACGTCGCGATCCCGCACATGCTCGGCTCGTTTGGCGCGACGGCCGATCAGATCACCTTGGTGCTCACGTCCTATCTCGTCTCGGCCGCCGTCATCATGCCGCTCACGGGTCATTTGTCGGAGTGGCTCGGGCGCAGACGGCTCTTGTTCATGTCAATCACGGGGTTCGTCATCTCCTCGGCCCTGTGCGGCATGGCCTGGGACCTGACCTCGATGGTCGTGTTCCGCATCGCGCAAGGCGTGTTCGGTGCGCCGCTCGTGCCACTCGGCCAGTCGATCCTGCTGGACTCGTTCCCGCGCGAAAGGGCCGGCCAGGCGATCGCCATTTTCGGTCTCGGCATCATCGTCGCGCCGGTCATGGGACCAATACTGGGAGGCTGGCTGACAGATTCTTATTCCTGGCGCGCGGTCTTCTACATCAACGTGCCGATTGGTCTGTTCGCGATCGTGCTTGCGCTCGGCCAGCTTCCCAAACGTGAGGTCCGATCGATCCATACGGACTGGCCCGGTCTGACTCTGCTCGTACTCACGGTCGGCGCGCTTCAACTCTTCCTCGATCAAGGACCGTCGCTCGACTGGTTCGATTCCGTCACGATCCAGATCTTCGCCTTCATCGCGTTCTTCGCGGGCCTCGCCTTCTTCATGCGGGGTTGGGGAAAGCCCGACAATATCGTCGACTTAGGATTGCTCCGGGACCGAAATTTTCTTGCCGGCGTGCTCACCATCACCGCCTACGGCATCTCGTTGTTCGGCTCGATCGCGTTGATCCCGCTCCTGACGCAGCGGCTGCTGGGCTATCCGGCATTCGAGGCGGGGCTCCTGTTTGTGCCGCGCGCGATCGCGGCCGCCTTCGCCATGGCGATCACGGGCGCGGTCCTGATCAAGATCTTCGATCCCCGCTGGCTGGTCGCAGCAGGCGTCGTGCTCAGCGCGATCGGAACCATCCTGATGGCGCGCTTCCATCTCGGCATCGACGCCTGGGGCATCACCTGGCCCGGCATCATCGCCGGGTTCGGCATGGGCCTGTTCTTCGTGCCGCTGACGGCGACCGCATTCTCCCGCATACCGAAAGCAAAACTCGACGAGGCGGCGGGGCTGTACGCGCTGATGCGCGGCATCGGCTCGTCCATGGGCATCGCCGTCGTGAGCTGGCTGTTCGTGGCGCAAGGGCAGATCCATTGGCAGGAGATCGGCCATCACGTGACGCCGTACAGCCCCGATCTCCCCGGCTATTTCGAGACGCTGGGCCTGACGCCGCAAAGCGTCGGCGGGAAGATCGCGATAGCCCAGGACATCGGTCGTCATGCCCAGATGATGGCCTTTGTCGACCTGTTCTGGTTCATCGGCTGGATTACGTTCGCGATCCTGCCGGTTCTCTTGCTGATGAAGAAGCCGGCGAAGGGCGTGACCATCCTGCCGCACTAGATCGTCCGAAAACCGCTCCACACCCCGGATCAGGTGCGGGGCAGGCTTTTCCGGCATCATGCTCGAGCCAGATTGGGCCATGAGCGTCTTCACGCTTCGCTAACCGCGAATCTACCGGGCAACGATTTTTCAAACAAGCGCGCGTCAAACTCAGCCTCGTGGCCGGAACGTGGGGAGTGGTGCGCGTGGAGACCCGGAAAGCCGCGAAGGCGCAAGAAGGCACGGCTGGACTGTTCGGACTGCTTGGTTGGCTGTGCGATTTCGCCCGGGCCAACACCGCGTCTGTGCCAACCCCATCTTCAGCCCGACCGGCATCGGGTGGAACCGATCGCTCCGGCAGGGAGAACGCACTTGAACGGCTGCACGATCTTCTGTGGGAGGCGCGCGAGCGGGAGACGCGCTACCGTGGCCTCCTCGACAGTCAGAACGAAATCATCGTCAGGCTGACGCGCGACCGGAGAGTCTGCTTCGCCAATGACGCGTTCTGCCGGACCTTCGGCGTGAAACGCGCGGCTGCGATCGGCCATCTGTTCGAGCCAGATGTACGCGAGCGCACACAGGAGCAATCGGGCCGGCGGGCCCGCACGCGCGCGCAGGTCAGGATCGGCACCGCCATCGGCGAACGCTGGTTCCTGTGGGAAGAAGCGCCCGTGCAGGATG
Source organism: Methyloligellaceae bacterium (assembly GCA_046717125.1). Taxonomy (GTDB): domain Bacteria; phylum Pseudomonadota; class Alphaproteobacteria; order Rhizobiales; family Methyloligellaceae; genus JBKJVQ01. The sequence goes on along the minus strand of JBKJVQ010000126.1, from coordinate 169 downwards.
GCAAGGGCGCGGAGCCCGAAACGCGGATCGTCGCGCGCGACATCACCGAAGAACGACTGTCGGCGCAGGCGATGGAGGGCGCGAGGCAGGCGGCCGAACAGGCCAACCGCGCCAAGTCCCGGTTTCTCGCCGCCATGAGCCATGAAATTCGCACGCCGATGAACGGCGT
>JBKJVQ010000125.1:0-2753 GCA_046717125.1 Methyloligellaceae bacterium | reverse complement strand
TGAAACCAACAGCGACTTTGCGAGGGAAAAGAACACCTCGCCCCTCGGGGAGAGGTCGAATTGCGAAGCAATTCGGGTGAGGGGGTCCGCCTTCGACCGTTCGCGAGCAACGAGCCCGAAACATCCTTCATCACGCACGCCCTAAGTCAGCGCGATGATCAGTATAATGATAATAATAATGATGATGACGGTAATCGTCCTGCCTCACCGCTTTGGCGGCGCCTCCGAAGCGCGCCGCGCCACTGATGCCCTGACAGGCGCGGCTTTCACCGGTGCGGCTTCGACGGCGCGTGCCGGAGCGGCCGACTCGCGCTGAGGCTCGGCGGCCGGAACTGGGGCGGCCTGCGCCGGCTCGATCGACCCGGTCTGGATATTATCGGCGGGCACAGCCTCAGCCTGCTTCGCAGCCTGAGGCTCGGGAGTCGGCGCGTCCGACTGTTTCACGGCAGTCGCTTCGGCGGGTTTGGCCTCGCCTTCCTGCCAAGGCAGGGGTGAGCTGTTCCCGGACTCGGCTTTTTTCTTGTCCTTGTCCGAAGCCTCGATCTCGGACGGATTATATTCTGCGATCTTGCACGAGCAGCCCTTCACGTAATCCTTCCGGTACTTGAAGGCGTTGACGTGATCCATGTAGGCGCGGCCGTCGAGCGAGACGGCCTCTTCGACCACTCCGCCCGGATTGGGATAGACGTAAAGTTCCGCCGGCGCGGCGCATTGCGACTGGCACTGCGACTGCTGACTGCCGAATGCGCTCGGCATGACCGAATAGCTGACCGGATAGTAGAAACCGTCGCACTCGCGGACGCACAGCGTCCGGTACGGCATGGTCGGGTCGATGCGCGAGGTGGTCCAGCCGTCGCGGCGCGGGATCGGATCAGGCTCAGGGCCGCCGAACAGCTCCTCGAAGAAGCCGCGCGGTTCGCGGCGCGCCTGTTGCTGATACTGGCTGCCGCATCCCTCGCGCGCGAGGGAGTCCATAATGAAGTCGCGACGGCGGTTGCCGCCGCCCCGTCCCGCATTGCGCTGCTGCTGCAGGCGGCTCAGCTGGCGGCGGGAATCCTCGATCTGGTTATGCATGCGCAGGCAGCGCGGCGTGCGAACGAGGCCGCGGCCGAAGATGAAGAAATTCTCGTAGCAGCCGGCGCGCTCGGCTTGGGACTCGCCCTGCTGATATTGGCGCTCGACCTGACGGATTTCGGCGTCGATCCGGCCGATGTCCGATTCGCCCGAATCGCCCTGCCATGCATTCGCGAGCTCCTGCTCGAGCTGCATACAACGATCGCTCTGCGCGGAGGCGGCGACGCAAGTCAGCGCGACGAACAGGCCGGTGAGGCCCAATCGCGCGGCGCGCGGGACATGCGAAGCGATAATGGCGAAGCTCATGGCGTGCATCCCCGTCCGATGCAGGCTGCGATGGATTACGCAAACGATATGAATGCACCGAAATTTGCGCGTCAATGCGGCGCGATTAAGTCGGATGGGCCGCGTCCGCCGCTTTGATCCGCATGGATTTTCAGCTAGCACGGACTCAAACAGGCGAGGCGGCCCCGTGACGCTCACACTCTACAATACGCTGACGAAACGGAAGGAGCCGTTCCAGCCCTTCGATCCCGCCAATGTGCGCCTGTATGTCTGCGGGCCGACCGTCTACGACTTCGCCCATATCGGCAATGCGCGGCCCGTCATCGTGTTCGACGTGCTGTTCCGGCTCCTGCGCCACACGTACGGCGCGGACCACGTCACCTATGTCCGCAACATCACCGATGTCGACGACAAGATCATGGCCCGGGCGGGCGAAGAGCGCGTCCCGATCGACGACCTGACGCGGCGCACGACCGAGCAGTTCCACGCCGACGTCGCGGCACTGGGCTGCCTTGCGCCGACGGTCGAGCCGCGTGCGACGGTCCATATCCCGCATATGGTCGCGATGATTCAAACTCTCATCGCACGCGGCCATGCCTATGAAGCCGAAGGCCATGTCCTGTTCGCGGTCGGCACCATGCCACGCTACGGCGCGCTGTCGGGCCGCTCGCTCGACGAGATGGTCGCCGGCGCCCGCGTCGAGGTCGCGCCCTACAAGCGCGACCCGATGGACTTTGTGCTGTGGAAGCCGAGCGCCGATTCAGAGCCCGGTTGGGACAGCCCGTGGGGCAGGGGCCGTCCGGGCTGGCACATCGAATGCTCCGCCATGGCGAAGGCGCATCTCGGCGAAGTGTTCGACATCCATGGCGGCGGCGTCGACCTCGTCTTCCCGCATCACGAGAACGAGGTCGCCCAGTCCACCTGCGCGCATGGCACGGAGATCATGGCGCAGGTCTGGATGCATAACGGCTTCCTGCAGGTCGAAGGGCAGAAGATGTCGAAATCGCTCGGCAACTTCATCACGATCCGCGATCTGTTGCGGGACTGGCCGGGCGAGGTCATCCGCCTGAACATGCTGAAGACGCATTACCGCCAGCCCATCGACTGGACCGTGAAAGGACTGGAGGAAAGCTATTCCACCTTGGAAAAGTGGTCGCAATTCAGCTCTGCCGAATTCGAGCCGGAAGAGCTGTTGGATGAATTCCGAAGCGCCCTACTGGATGATCTCAACACTCCTAAAGCGATCTCGGCGCTCCATGCTTTCGCGCGCAATGAGGCGCCGAGCAAACTTGTCCCAGGACTGAAATTTTTGGGATTTAGTGGCGAGCGGCCGCCGATATATGGCCGTCTCAATGTATCAGAAGCGCCGGACACGTTCCGCGCGACTGTTGAAG
>JBKJVQ010000124.1:0-19962 GCA_046717125.1 Methyloligellaceae bacterium | reverse complement strand
CACCTACGGTTTCCGGGTCGATACCGGCTACCGCTTCGAGAGCGGCCGCTATTTCCTCGAACCGCTCCTGACCCTGGCCTATGTCGACACGGACATTGACGGGTTCTCGTTCGCCGGCAACACGGTCTCGTTCCAGGCCGAAAACTCGCTGCGCGGCCGCGTCGGCCTCCGGGCAGGCACGTCGCTGACGATGGGGATGGCCCGGTTCGAGCCATTCGTGATCGCCTCCCTCTGGGGCGAACTGTCCGACGACGACAACCGCGCGACCCTCACCTCGAACGGCGCCCGGTTCGGCTTCTCGGACGAACGCGAGGATAGTTGGGGCGAGGTCTCACTCGGCACCAACACGTTCCTGTTCGGCTCGAACGCGGTCTCTGCTTTCTCCAAGGTCGACCTAATCTTCGGCGAGGACACCGAAGGCTACATGGCGTCGGGCGGCTTCAGGGTTCAGTGGTAGGATTGCCGTAGCCCGGATGAGCGCAGCGCAATCCGGGTTTCCTGCCGGATCGCTCGCCCCCGGACTACGCTTCGGTCCATCCGGCTACGCTATTCCCGCATCAAAGCTCCGCCAGCACGGACGGGTCATGCACGGCATGCAGCCGCGTCGCGGCCGCGCGGGCGAAGCGGAGTGTCAGGGCCTTGCGATCCGCAGGCTTGATCCGGTCGAGCCCGGACGGCCGCAGCATTTCCGCGCCATAGCGGTCGGCGATGATGACGCCCGCTACATCGGGGAGCCGGACACGCGGGAAATCGGGCAGGACGGCGAAAAAGAAGCGGTCGCAATGGGCGAGATACTCACCCCATTTCTGGTCGCAGCGAAAATCCGCGAGACAGGATTTGATCTCGACGATCCAGAGTTCGCCGCCCGCCGTGAGCGACATCAGATCGGCGCGATGGCCGCTCGGCAGCGGCAGCTCCGTGACGACTGCATGGCCCAGCGCCCGCAACAGCCGCCCCGTGCCGCGTTGGATGTCGGATGCGATGGAGGACTGGCGGCCATCGACGAGGCGCGCTGGGTCGGAGGCGTAGTTCATTCTCGCGGCTCATTTTGCAATGCGGGCATGCAGTAGAACACGTGGGGCAAAACCGGAACAAGTCTGCTTCGCGGTCGTTGTTACTTAGCTGCCGCAAATTGCCTCTGGAGTTTTGAGTGTCCCCTGCGATTGGCCGCATTCGGCCCAAGAAAGCCACGTCGCCGCTCTCCGAACGGCTGTTCGCGACGCGCGCGCTGTCGACGGAACTTGCGTGGCCCCTGAGCGACGAGGATCAACTCGCGCAGTCTATGGACGATGCGAGCCCGACAAAGTGGCACCTCGCGCATACGACCTGGTTCTTCGAAGCCTTCATCCTCAAGCCGTTCCTGCCGGAATATCGCGCCTTCGACGAGCGGTTCGAATACTGCTTCAACTCCTATTATGAGACGGTCGGAGCGCGCCATCCGCGACCCTCGCGCGGGCTTCTGACACGGCCCTCGGCCCAGGACGTGCGGGCTTACCGGGAGCATGTCGACGCCGCGCTGCACATGCTGTTCGATGCGCCTGGCCTAGCTGCTGAGGCGCTCGAACGGGTGGAACTTGGCATCCAGCACGAGCAGCAGCATCAGGAACTCCTTCTCACCGACATCCTGCATCTTTTCGCCCAGTCGCCACTGAAGCCGGCATACCTGGATGGTGGCATGGCGGAGTTGCGGCCTGCTCCGCCGCTCAGCTTTGTCCGGTTCGACGGCGGCATTGCCGAAGTCGGTCATGACGGCCGGGACTTCGGTTACGACAACGAGAGCCCCCGCCACGAGGTCATGCTGAGGCCGTTCGAGATTGGCTCACGCTGCGTGACGAACGGCGAGTGGATCGCGTTCATGCAGGACGGCGGCTACGAGACCGCGACGCTGTGGCTGGCCGACGGCTGGGCGGCCGTCAACCGAGAGGGCTGGCGCGCGCCGCTTTATTGGGGAGAGGGTCCCGATGGCTGGCGTCAGATGTCGCTGCGCGGCCTGCGCACCATCGATCCGGCCGCGCCAGTCTGCCATGTCAGCTATTTCGAAGCGGATGCGTATGCGCGCTGGGCGGGCAGGCGGTTGCCCACCGAGTTCGAATGGGAGATCGCGGCACAGGGACGCGAAACCGAGGAGCGGACGCTCTCGGCGCGCCGGTTCACGCCCGCGCCTGCGGACGATGCGCCAATCGCCCAGCTTTTCGGTGATGTCTGGGAATGGACCTGCAGTCCTTACGCCGGCTATCCCGGGTATAAACCGGCCTCAGGCGCGCTGGGCGAATACAACGGCAAGTTCATGTGCGGCCAATTTGTTCTTCGTGGCGGCTCATGCGTGACACCGCCCGGTCATACTCGCGCCACGTACAGGAACTTCTTTTACCCGCACCAGCGCTGGCAGTTCATGGGGCTGCGTCTGGCGGGGGATATTTGAGATGCAGAGTGCTGCTCTCGCCTTCGAACGGCTGGCCGATGAAGAAGCATTCGCCCGTGCGACGCTGAACGGGCTGTCAGGCCGCCCCAAATCCATTCCGTGCCGGTTTCTTTACGATGCCCGCGGATCCGCGCTGTTCGAGATGATCACCGAACTGCCGGAGTACTACCCCACACGAACCGAGATCGCGCTCCTTCACGAGCACGCGCCGGAAATCGCCGGACGCGTAGGATCGGGCGCGTCGCTGGTCGAGTTCGGATCGGGCTCAGGCCGCAAGACACGCATCGTGCTCGACGCGCTGGACGACGTGCGCGCCTATGTGCCGATCGATATTGCCGAGGACGCACTGTTCGACGCGGCCGCTCAGCTCGGCGACGACTATCCGTTCCTGCGTATCCTCCCATTGCACGCCGATTTCTCTGCGGCGAGCGGCCTGCCGTTGTCGGACTTGCCATTGCCCGATACCGGCGCGAGGCTCGGTTTCTTCCCCGGCTCGACCATCGGCAATTTCAGTCATGCCGCCGCCGAAGCGTTTTTGCGTCAGACACGGCGCGTTCTCGGACCTTGCGGTTCGCTGCTGGTCGGTGTCGATCTGCGTAAGGACGAACGCATGCTTCGGCCGGCTTATGACGACGCAGCGGGGGTGACGGCCGCCTTCAACCTCAATATTCTCGAGCGCATCAATCGCGAACTTGAGGGTACTTTCCGGATCGACAAATTCTCGCACGAGGCGGATTGGAATCCCGTGTGCGGACGAATTGAGATGCGGCTGGTCAGCGACGAGAACCAGTCCGCCCGGGTGCTCGGCCGGACGTTCGACTTCCCGCGCGGCGAACGTATTTATACAGAGCATTCGCACAAATACACGGTGGACGAATTCCGCACCCTCGCGGCGTCGGCCGGATGGCGCTACGATACGGTGTGGACGGACGATGATGCGCTTTTCAGTCTGCACTATTTGGAAACAGACTGAGCCTTAGATCACCCCGATACGTTCTGGAACACGGCAAGATTGGGAAACGCCTCGGGACTTGCGCGAGCAAGGTCCGGTCCGACGAATTTGGGGCCATCCATGGCGCGGATCGCGCCGTCCTTCGCAGCCGTGATCATGTTGTTCACGACAAACGCCCTGCCGAGACTCATGCCAGCCTGAATGCCGATGCCGACGCCCGCGTCGCGGATGAAATTGCCGGTCGCCGTGACATCGCGCAGCGCGCTGATCCAGCCGATGGCAATGCCGATCTTCGGCGCGTTTTCGATCACGTTGCCGGTGAGAACCGTGTCGGCCTCGACGGCGATGCCGATTCCCGGCCCCGTCCCCATCTTGCCCGTCAAATTGCGAACGAGGTTGCCCTGCGCAATCGCGAGCCTCCCCCCATGGTCGCCGAAATTTGTGATCGAGATGCCGAGCGAAGCGCCGTCCACGATGTTGTTGGCGATTACCGCGCCGTCGAACGCGAACTCCGCGTAGAGCGCATTCTCACCCAGGCGATGACAGGAGTTGCCGATCATCTGGATATCGCTGCCGGAATTGCACCGGATTGCGGAATAGGCGCAATCGGCGATGGCGTTGCCGGAGACGACCACGCCCCCGGCGCGAAAGACGACGACGCCGTTGCCGTTCTGTCCGGAGCCGCCACTGCGCGTTGTGACGCGCTCGATCCGGTTGGCGGTGACGATTGTCCCGTCCATTCCCTTTTCGCTGCGCCAAATCTGGACCCCATTGTCGCCGCTGTCGGTGATGAAATTGTGCGCAATCGACAGTCCAACCGCGTCATGGCTGAAGATGCCGGTCCCGGCGCAATGCGACACTGTGCAATCGGCGATCGCTCCGCCGCACTTTCGCAGCAGGATGCCGTGACCTGCGGAGCGTTCTGTGCGGCACTGCCTGATGTCGACGCCGCGGCACTCCGTGAGCGAAACGAGCGCGCCGGAGTCGGCGTTGAAAGCGGCGTCCGCACCATCAAGCGCAAGGCCGAACAGCGATACGCCCTCGGCGTTTTCTCCTGTGAGGAGGGCTGGCGCACCCCCTGCGAACTCCAGCACCGTCCGGCCGGGCACGCCCTCGATGCGGACGCCGGCTTTCAGGACGAGGGCGCCGACGCGATAGCGTCCGGGTGGAATGACGAGCGGGTCGCCAGACAAGGACGCTGCGTCGATGCCGGTCTGAAGCGCGGCTGTCTGAATGCCGTCGCCGTCTGGCTCGAACGCGGCGACTGCCCGCCGACGATCCTGCGCGCGCGCATCGCGCGGGCCGGCGATGGACGCGCCTGCGCCGAGGAGGGCACCGGCGGTCAGAAGCGCGCGGCGGTCGAGCATGCCGGCATTATTGAAAGCGCGGGAAGGCCCTGCCGGTCGCGCCAGTGCGACGCTGCGAAGCGCACGATCTTTGTTGCGCCAGCGACGATTTCCTCGAACGAAGCCGTGTGTAAGGAGGGAATCGGTATGTGGATGAAGGAAACAAGTGGTGTGGGTTGGGTTTCGCTCGCCCAACCCAGCGCGTGCAGATAGCTGAGATTGCAGAGATAGCGGCCGGCCGAGCGCGAGACATGCGCGACATGACCCTCAGCTCTGAGCGTACGCGCCAGCATGGTTGCCGGTAGCTGGGATTCCAGGCGACGGGGATGCGCGTCCCAGATAACGCCTCGCCGCGGCAGAAACCCATCGCAATCCGGGCGCGGCAGAATGCTGTTATAGGCGAAGCGTTCGATTCTGAAGCCCTTGGCCTGCTTCGCGACGCCGAACATCAGCACGATGTCGGGGGACGCATAGTCAAGGCCCGCCTGAAGCGCGCCGGCGGTCCTGCGCCAGTCGACCGGTAACACAAGCGCCATGAGCGACCCGGCATCGTGGCTCGCGCCCGCAAGATGGCAGGCGAGCGCGCCACTGGGATTGTCGGCGACGCCCGGAAACGGGCCGAAGCCGGTCAGGAGAATGCGAGGTGCGGGCTGCGTCGTCACGGCGTCACTATAGCTTGGGATTGCGCGCATGCACGCAGCATTGGATCGTGGCCTATTCGCGGTTAACGCCGACCAATGCGTAGCGTACGCGCGAGCTGGTCGACGGCCAGCGACGGCGTAATCGCGCCCTCGCGCACTTCCGTTTCAAGTTGCTGGATAAGCTTGGTGAAGCTCTTGTTCTGCGATAGCTCGTGGCGGATGCGGGCGTCGAGCAGTTCGTTCATCCACGTCACGGCTTGGCGCTTGCGCCGCGCATCGAACTCGCCCGACGCTTCCAGCGCGGTTCGGTGCGCACCGACCGTCTGCCAAAGCTGACCGAGGCCGGCATCGGTCTGGCCGGATACGGTGAGCACGATCGGCGACCAGTTGGGGCTGGCAGGGGCGATCATGCGCAGGGCCGCGCGATAGTCCGACGCAGCCCGCTTGGCCTTGCGCTGGTTGTCGCCATCCGCCTTGTTCACCGCGATGATGTCGGCCAGCTCGATCACGCCGCGTTTGATGCCCTGGAGATCGTCGCCCGCGCCGGGCAGCATCAGCGCCAGGAAAATGTCGACCATGCCAGCGACGGTTGTTTCGGACTGGCCGACGCCGACCGTCTCGACCAGAACGACATCGAAACCGGCCGCCTCGCACAGCGCCATGGTCTCGCGGGTCGCGCGCGCAACGCCGCCGAGCACGCCGGAGGAGGGGGAGGGACGGATGAACGCGCCGCGCTCCAGCGACAGCCGGCCCTTGCGCGTCTTGTCGCCGATGATCGCGCCGCCCGACCGGGTGGAGGTGGGGTCGACCGCGAGGACGGCGACCTTGTGCCCGGCCTGAATGAGATTGAGCCCGAGCTGGTCGATCAGGGTCGACTTGCCGACGCCGGGAACGCCGGTAATGCCGACCCGGTGCGACTTGCCTGTTTCGGGCAGGAGCCGCTGCAGGAGGCTCTGGGCCGTTTCGAGATGGTCCGGGTTCCGGCTCTCGATCAGCGTGATCGCGCGGCCAAGAACGGCCCGGTCGCCGGCGACCACGCCTTGCGCGTAGTCGTCGACCGAGAGTGCCCGCCGCCCGCCACCCGGAACCATAGCTTGGCGTTAAGGGGAATCGCCGCCGCGCGCAAGTTGGCGCGTCGCCAGCGCACTTGATTTTACGGACGGGCCCGACCATTGTCCCGGCTCAGTCGCCAGATACGGATCATGGATGTCGAAAGAAGAGCTGCTTGAATTCCCCGGAACGGTGTCCGAACTCTTGCCCAACGCCACCTTCCGTGTGCAGCTCGAGAACGGCCATGAGATCATCGCCCATACGGCCGGGCGCATGCGCAAGAACAGAATCAGGGTACTGGCCGGCGACAAAGTTCTGGTCGAGATGACACCCTATGATCTTACGAAGGGACGCATCACCTATCGCTTCAAGTGACGAAGCCGAATTGGTGGACCAAGAACTCGCACGCGAGGCCGAACGCTCGCGCGTGCGGCTGGTCCTGGCTTCCGGATCTCCGCGCAGGCTTGCGCTTCTGGAACAGGCCGGCATTGTGCCCGATGCTCTGCGTCCCTCGACCGTGGACGAGACGCCGCGCAAGGGCGAATCGCCGCGCCATCTGACCAAGCGCCTCGCCCGCGCCAAGGCGGAGGCTGCGCTCGCCCATGTGCGCGACGAGCCGGAACTCGAACGGGCGCTGATCCTCTCCGCCGACACGATCGTCGCTGTGGGACGGCGCATTCTCGGCAAGCCGGAGATGAAGGAAGAGGCGCGCGTCGCGCTGTCGCTCCTTTCGGGCCGCAACCATCGCGTCTTCACGACGGTCGTCCTCGTCAATCAAAAGGACCAGATCCGCGAACGCGTGGTCGAGACGCGCGTGCGCTTCAAGCGGCTGAGCCGCGAGGACATTGAAGCCTATATCCAGACCGGTGAGTGGCGCGGAAAGGCGGGCGGCTATGCGATCCAGGGCATCGCGGGGTCGTTCGTCGTCAAACTTGTCGGTTCGTACACGAACGTCGTCGGCCTGCCCATGGCGGAAGCCGTGAACATGCTGATGGGCGACGGTTTTCCGGTTCATGCGCATTGGCTCGGCCAGATCGATGTCGAGACGAGCTGAGGTGGGCGGCGAAACGCGCGCCATAGCGCGATGCCCGATCTGTCAACGGCCGGCCGAGGGCGCATTTTCTCCATTTTGTCGCAAGCGATGCGCCGACGTCGATCTCGCGCGCTGGCTGACCGACGCCTATGTGTTACCCGGCGAGCCAAACGATGCGTACGGATCTGGGGATGAAAACTCCTAACTGCAGCGTGAATAGCCGCAGTCGCGGCAGATTAGGCAGCCCTCCTGATGCACGAGAGGTCCCTGTCCGCAACGCGGGCAGGCTTCGGTGGATGGCAGCGCGCGTGCAGCAGCCTCCGGCGACAGCGCGCCGATCGCAACCATGTGCTTGCCGATGATGTCGCCGATCGCGGCCAGCAGGCTCGGCAAGTAGCGCCCGTCCATCCACCTTCCGCCACGCGGATCGAACACCGCACGCAGCTCGTCGACGACGAAGCTGACGTCGCCGCCGCGCCGGAACACGGCCGAAATCATGCGCGTGAGCGCAACCGTCCAAGCGTAGTGTTCGAGGTTCTTCGAGTTGATGAAGATCTCGAAAGGCGCGCGGCGTCCATCGATCACCGCATCGTTGATCGTGACGTAAATCGCGTGGTCGGAGTCCGGCCAGCGCAGCTTGTAGGTGAAGCCGGCCAACGCCGGTTCGCGCGGGTGAGGCGCATCGAGAACGGCCGGCGCTTCCAACGGTAGGGCGGGCTGTGTCCCGGTGTCGGCGCCCGCGCTCAATACCGCACCCGTGACGGCGTTCGGGCGATAGGTCGTGCAGCCCTTGAGTCTAAGATCGTAGGCGCGATCGTAGAGCGAGCGGAACGCCTCGAAACCGATCTCGGCGGGACAGTTGACAGTCTTGGAGATCGCGCTGTCGACATGACGCTGGAGCGCCGCCTGCATCCTCAGATGATCCTCCGGCACGAGGTCGCCCACGGTAACAAACGCGTCCGTTAGCGGCGCATCCGGGCCGAACAGGTCGCGAAAGGCGCGATAGGACTCGTCCTCGACGATCTCCTCGCGCGTGTTGCCGTCGCGCTCCAGAATCCGGCGGCGGAAACTCAGATCAAAAATCGGCTCCACCCCGCTCGATACATTGCCCGCGAACAGCGAAATCGTGCCCGTCGGCGCAACCGACGTCAGCAGAGCATTGCGGATGCCGTGCTCCGCGATCTCCGCGCGTAAAGCATCGTCGAGCCATGCGAGGTTCGGGCTTGCGAGATATGCCTCGGCCTCGAACAACGGGAACGGTTCCTTCTCGCGCGCGAGCGCGGCGCTGGCCGCATAGGAAGCGCGCTTGATGATTTCCATCCATCGGCCGGCCAGCTCTGCGGCGCGATCCGAGCCGTAACGCGCGCCCAGCATCACCAGCGCATCGGCAAGCCCGGTAACGCCGAGACCGATGCGCCGCTTGTTGCGCGCCTCTGTCGCCTGTTCAGGCAGCGGATAGCGCGAGACGTCGATCACATCGTCGAGGAAACGGGTCGCGATGCCTGCCGACTCGGCGAGGCGAGCCTCGTCGAGCGATGCGTCATCCGTAAATGGATCGATGACAAGCCGTGCAAGATTGATCGAACCGAGAAGGCACGCGCCATGCGGCGGCAGCGGCTGCTCGCCACAAGGATTGGTCGCGCTAATGTTCTCCGTGTACAGAAGATTGTTGAGGGCGTTGACGCGGTCAATGAAGATGACGCCGGGCTCCGCGTAGTCGTAGGTCGCGCGGAGGATACGGTTCCACAAGTCCCGCGCGGCGACGGTGCGATAGACTTGGCCGCCGAAGACGAGGCTCCACGGAGCATCCGCCCGCACCGACGCCATGAAATCGTCGGTGACGAGCACCGACAGATTGAAATTGCGCAGGCGGGCGGGATCAGATTTGGCGGCGACGAATTCCTCGATATCGGGGTGGTCGCAGCGCAGCGTAGCCATCATCGCGCCGCGCCGCATGCCGGCCGACATGATCGACCTGCACATTGTGTCCCAGATATCCATGAAGCTGACGGGACCGGACGCCTCGGCGCCCACGCCCCGGACGAGCGCGCCTTTTGGGCGGAGCGTCGAGAAGTCGTGGCCAATGCCGCCGCCCTGCTGCATCGTCAGAGCTGCTTCCTTGAGATTCTCGAAGATTGAGGACATGTCGTCCTCGATCCGCCCCATGACGAAGCAATTGAACAGAGTCACGCTGCGGTTTGCGCCCGCACCCGCCAGGATACGGCCCGCGGGGAGGAACGTGCCTTCGCGCAGGAGCGCCGCGAAGCGTTCCCTCAATTCCGCCCTGACAGGTTCGGGCTCGGCTTGTGCCACGGCCCGAGCGACGCGGGCAAAGGTCGCGTCGATGTCCCGGTCGGCCGGCTCCCCTGCCGCATCCTTGAGACGGTATTTCATGTCCCAGATCTGCTCGGATATGGGAGGAAGCTTCGGACGGTCGAGCATGGGAATAGAACGTCTACGCAGGGAAAAAGGGAGTCCGAAGCTAGACGGGCGGGACTGCAGAATCAATGTTCTCTTTTTGTTCGGCTTCCACCCGCAGCCTGTCGCTGGCGGTTTCGATCCGCTCCTCAACATCGCGCAGAAATGTCCTTTTCGGCAGCCCTGCCGGAAGCGGGGGTAGAACCTCGACCAAGACCGTGCCGGGCCGGCGCATGAAGCTACGGCGCGGCCAGAAGCAGCCCGAATTGAGCGCGACCGGCACGCAGGGCAGGCCGAGCGCATCGTAAAGAAACACGATGCCTGTCTTGTAATCGGGGGGCGCGCCGGGAGAGCGGCGCGTGCCTTCGGGGAAGATGAGGATTTCGCGTCCCTGCGCAGCCCTGTTTTTGGCGTCGCGCAGGAGTTGGCGCAGCGGACCGGTGGCGGTGCGCCGGTCGATAGGAATCATGCCGAATTTCTTCGAGAACCAGCCGTGAAACGGAATCCACATGAGTTCCCGTTTCATGATCAGGGCCGGATCGCGAAACAGCGGAATTAGCGCGAATGTTTCCCACGCCGACTGGTGCTTCGCTGCGACCAGCGCTGCCCCCACCGGCAGATGCTCAGCGCCGCGCACCTCCATCTTCATGCCTACGATGTGACGCAGGAGAAAGAGGATGGTGCGCGCATGCGACCGCAAGCCGGCCATGGCCCAGCTTCTGGGCCCGAGGAGGAGGAAACTGCCCACGATGACGTAGGCTGCGGTCACGACGTAGAAAACGATGTTGAAGACAACCGAACGCAGTACCGACGGCTCTCTCCTCACGAATCCGGTCCCACGCTCACGCGGCCAGGCATATCAAGCTGCGAGCCGCCGCGCCGCTTGGCGTTCTCCGCCCATAGCCGAGCCACGGCGGGCAGGTATTTGGCATATTCGTGGATCAGGAGACGCGCCGTACCCGGATAGCGCCACCATCGGTCGACATGGAAATTGCGTTCCGTCACGGAGAAGGGCTGGAGTTTCGCCGCAGGCAGAACGCGTCCGAGCTCGGCCAGCGCGCGCGGCATGTGATAATTCGATGTCACGACAATGAGAGAAGCGAAGTTGTTCTCCATCGCCCAGTCGCGCGTCTCCTCGGCGTTGCCGACCGTGTTCTGCGCCCGCCTATCGAGATCGACGCAGCAAGCGAACAGCGCCTGATCCTGCTCGGACAGAGCGGTCAACTGACGTTTCGTCGTGGCCGGATTGACGCCCGATATCAGGAGGCGCTTGCCCTTTTTCTCCGCAAGCAGCCGCAAAGCGTGATCGATGCGCGCCGTGCCGCCCGTCAGAACGACGATGCCGTCGGCGGCCTTAGGCTCAACGGGCGCGCGTTCGATGTGCTGGGCGAAGGCGATGAGCCCGATCAGCAGGATCACGATCAGCACCGCCGCCGCTTTGCCGGCGAATCGCAGCAGCGCCAATAGGAGAGAGCTGTCGCGCATGTCAGAGCGCAATATCCGAAGTGCGGCGCGGAGTCATTGTCGTCGCGACGTTACGGCGTTTTATAGGCTGCGCAAGTTGCTAAACATTATTGCTCGGCCTTCAGGATGCGTTGAACCTGGTAGCGCGACGTCAGCATGCACAGGGCGGCGATCACGACAACCACGGCGGCGAGCAGAAGATAGCCCGGCCAATCGAGGGCGGCGGTCCCGACAAGCCTGCGGATCTCGGCCGATGTGACGATGCCGCCGCCGAGGACTTGTGTGACGAATGGCAGGATCAGGAACACGAACGCTGCCGCCGCCGCGCCGATCAGGCCCGCGCGCACGCCGAGTGTCAGGAAGTGCCGGTCGAACTCGTGAGCGATGAATCCTTCCTTCGCACCGACGAGATGTAGAACCTGGACAATCTCGCGGTTGGACGCCATGGCGCTCTTCGTCGCCGAGATCACCACCGCGACAGTCGCCGCGGCGACCAGGGCAAGGACCGCCAGCCCGCCAAGCGCGAGACTGCGGGTGAAGGTTCTGATCTCCTGCTGCCAGCGGCGATGATCGTCGAGTGCAGCCCCTGAAAAATTGGCGGAGATCGCGCTTTGCAGCGCGACGAAATTGGGCGGCGCCGCACGGTCGATCTCAATGGCGATCAGCCGCGGGATAGGAATTGCATCGAGCGCCGCGTTCTGCCCCAGCCATGGTTCGAGCAGTTCTGCCGACTCCGCTTGGGTGAGCGGCCGCACCTGCGTCACACCCTTCTGTCGGGCGAGAAACAGAGCGACTTCGGTCACCCGCTTCTCGGTGTTCACGCCTTCCACCGGCGGGATCTGTACGGTTACCTCGGACGCGACATCGCTCATCCAGGCGGACGCCGACTGGTTCACCATGTAGACGGCGCCGGCCGTGAGGCATGCGAGGAAGCACTGGATTGCCAGCACGATCACGAGCGCGCGCCCCGCGACCGACCCCTCGGGCACGATCGCCGCGCCGGCCGCGCGCACGCGCGCCGGAAACAATATGCCGGCGACGCGATCCACCAGGGGGTTCGCCTGTAAGCGTTTTTCGAGTTGGTTCAGCACACCCGCAAATGACCTCCCTGAAGGGAAAGGCGCGGCGCATTGAGCTGGTCCATCAGACCGTAGTCGTGGGTTGCGATCACGACCGACGTACCCAGACGGTTCAACTCAACGAACAGCCGCAGGAGCCGATGCCCCATCTGCGCGTCGACATTGCCCGTCGGTTCGTCCGCGAGCAGGATCTCCGGCTTGGCAATGACGGCGCGGGCGATGGCGGCGCGTTGCTTCTCGCCGCCGGACAAGACGGCCGGGTACGCATGCATGCGATCGCCGAGCCCAACCCATTTCAGAAGGTCCGTCACGTCGTCGCGATAGTCGGAGTCGCTCCGCCCGATGACGCGTAGCGGCAGCGCGACGTTTTCCCACGTCGTCAGATGATCGAGCAGGCGAAAGTCCTGAAATACGATACCGATACGGCGGCGCAGTTCGGCCCGATCCGACTGTCGCAGCCGTACTGCGTTCTGCCCGAACAGGAACATCAGCCCGCGCGAAGGACGCAGCGACATGAACAGAAGCCGGAGCAGGGATGTTTTGCCTGCGCCCGATGGCCCGGTCAGAAAGTGAAATGAGCCCGGCAGGAGGTGGAAGGAGACATCGCGTAATATTTCCGGACCTTCGCCATAGCGCAGTCCGACGTTCTCGAAACGAATCACCGTCTCATCCTGGCGACAAAGTGGTTTTCGGGAATCGCCTCTTTATGCGGGCGCAAGCGTCCGGTATCAATGGAATTCGGCGGGCGCGCGGCGGGCGTGCGCGCCCTCAGCGAGGCAGCGACGTTTTATCATGCCAACTCTTCTGATCTGTCCAAATTGCGACACGCGCTACGAGACTGCGGCGGTCATTCCGCCGGAAGGGCGAAAGGTCCGATGCAGCAAGTGCGCCACGGTCTGGACCGCGACCCGCGAGACGTCTCCCGAGATCGAATCGGGCGCGAGCCATGAGACCTCGCGGCCCGAGACGGTTCCGGGTCCTGCACCACGCGCGCCGGGGGCCGGTAGTGCGATGGCGTCACCGGGCGTCGAGCCAGTCAGGAAAGGTCCGATGCCCGCCCCGCCGCCGCCGCGCGCTGCGAACGGCGTTTATGCGCGTACGGAAGACGATCTGGAATTCCGCGACGCCGACGATGATGGGTTTGGGCGGCGCAGGGATGACAAGGCCGCCTACCGCGATTTTGGTAACGGCGGGGTGGATCGCAACACAGGCTTCGACATGCCGGCCGATACCGGGCAGCGCGGCATGGACAGTAGCGGACCGGATCGGTTCGATGCCCCGGACATGAATGCATTTGATCCTTACTCGGATACATCGTTCGAGATCGATGACGATCGCGCTAGTCCCCCCGAGCCGCCGCGGTTCGAACGCCGCGACGTCGCGGTGACTCCGAAACGTCAGGAGCCGCCGCGTGTCGCGCTTTCGCGCGAGACTGGCCGCCGGGGCTCTTCGCCCCTGATCGGCTGGCTGGTTGTTTTGCTGATGCTTGGGTCGCTCGCGGCGCTTGTCGTGCTGTCGCCGCCAACGGTCGTACGCTTTCTGCCCGGTGCGATTCCCGTCTATCAGGCGATGGGCGTCAACGTGAATTCACGCGGTCTGGATTTCGAGAACGTGACCTACAACGTCGTCTACGAAGGCGGCGGGGGGCAGCTCGAGATCGGCGGCGACATCGTCAATCTTACAGGCCAGCCGATCGAGGTCCCGACCGTCATCTTCTCGCTGCGCGATGCGGGCGGAGCGGAGACGCAACAGTTCCAGGCGGACGTGCTCCAGGAGCCGATCGCGGGCAATGCGACCCAGCCTTTCCGCGCCCGTCTGCCGGTGCCAGGCAGTACGGTCAAGAGCGTCGAGGTCAGGTTTGCGGGAGAGTCCTGACGCTCGTGCGCCTGCATGACCGAGCCGGATGCAGGCATCGTCACGCTCTACTCGTCAGAACAGATCGCCGCCCGGGTTGCTGAACTCGCCGGCGAAATCGCTCGGCGGCTCGACCGCGATCTGCTCGTTGTTGCCATCCTCAAGGGCAGCTTTGTCTTCGCGGCTGACCTGCTGCGCGCCCTGCATGGCGCGGGCGTAGCACCGGAAGTCGACTTCATGTTCCTTGGCAGTTATGGCGCGGACACGGTGTCGTCCGGCGAAGTGAGGCTGTTACGCGACGTCGAAAGCGAAATTGCCGGCCGCGAAGTCCTCCTGATCGACGACATCCTGGAATCGGGGCGGACACTTGACTACGCGCGACAGTCGCTCGTCGCGCGCGGCGCGGCGCGCGTTCTGACCTGTGTGCTGCTCGACAAGCGGACAACGCGAGCCGCACAGATCGAGGCCGATTTTTCCGGCTTTGCCTGCGCCGCCGATGCCTTCGTCGTCGGCTACGGCATGGATCTCGCGCACCGCTATCGCGAGCTGCCCTATATCGGCCGGCCTGTCGGATAGGAGGCCTGCGGGTCGTGATGATGCTTGCGCGATTTTGGCGGAGGCGATTTTGGTTATACGGAGCGCAGCGCTGCGTCGATCTCGGCGACGATTGCCTCGGCTGCTTCGCGAGGATCGTCCGCGCGGGTGATGGGCCGGCCGACGACGAGATAATCCGCGCCGGCGGCGATTGCCTCAGCTGGCGTCGTGACGCGCGCCTGATCCTGCACGGCCGCGCCTGCCGGTCTGATGCCCGGCGTGACGATGAGAAGACCCGGCCCAAGCTCGGCGCGAATCGCGGCCGCTTCCTGCGCGGAAGCGACGACGCCGTCGACGCCGCAGTCCTGCGCCATCGCGGCGCGCTTCAGCACGAGATCGGCAGGCGAGGCATCGATGCCTTGCGCCCTCAGATCATTCGCATCGAGATTGGTGAGCACGGTAACGGCAAGCAATTTCAGCGTCGAGTCGCCCCTTCCGCGCACTGCGGCGCGCATGGTCTTAGGATCGCTCGCGTGAATGGTGAGGAATTGCGCACCGAGCCGGGCCGCGCTGGCGACGCTGCGCTCGACCGTCGCCTCGATATCCAGCAGCTTCGCGTCGAGGAAGACAGCCCGGCCCAGCGCAGCCTGTTCCCGCGCAAGCTCAGGCCCGCCCGCAAACAGCAACTCAAGTCCGATCTTCAGAACGCCGACACTATCCCCCAGCCGCTCAATCAACCTCCGCGCTTCGTCCGCCGTCGGAACATCGAGCGCGACAACAAGCCGGTCGCGGGCGGAAAGAATCACGAAGCGAACTTCCGGGCCGCGATCGCCAGAGCTTCGACCAGATTGCGCGCGTCGTTAGCCTGGATGTCGCTGGTCAGGTGGTCTTTTTCGTCGAACGCCTTATTGGCGCCCGGCACGATGATCTGCTGCGGCAGCACGAGTGCGCCGAGGCCGAGCGCCAAAATCTGACGCAGCGCAATCAGGCTACGCACCCCGCCAAAATAGGAGGGGGAAGCCGAGCCGATCGCGAACGGCCGCGTCTTGAAGACTTGTAGCGGCACTTCGCCTTCGTCCTTGATACGGCTGACCCAGTCGAGCGTGTTCTTGAGCAGCGGGGTAACGGACGCATTGTATTCGGGGCTCGCGATGAACACGCCGCCATGTTCCTGCATGATGCGTTTCAGCGCATGGGCGGACTGCGGAATTCCGTCGGCTTCCTGTTCGTCGAAATTGTAGAGCGGCATGGAATAATCGGCGAGATCGATGAGCGTGCCGTCGACGCCATTCGCCTCCGATATGCGGTGCAGCAGTGTCGCGAGCTTCGCGTTGTACGAACCTTTCCGCGTCGATCCGGCGAAGAACAGCAGTCGCATGGACATCTCCCTCGCGCCCTACGATCCCGATGGGAACGAGGCACGCATATTTTGAACCAACGGGTGCGTCATGCCCGGCCTCCGTGCCGGGCATCCACAGCTTAAGTCGTCATGCAGGGGAGCCGTGGATAGCCGGGACGAGCCCGGCCATGACGATCGTATTTAGTCCGAACCGCTCTGGCACGCGCATATCGGAATCTCGTGGCTCACTCCGGCACGTCGACGTCGCGCTTTGGATAAAGGTGCGCGAGCGGCACCAACATGGCGGCGACCAGCGGCGTGGCGAGCGCAAGCCCGACGATGCCGAACAGCGCGCCCATGATGAGCTGGCTCGCAATTACGATGGCAGGCGGCATGTGAACCGCGCGAGCCTGGATCAGCGGCGTGAGCAAATAGCTTTCCACGGCCTGCACGGCGACGTAGAGGCCGAACACCCACAGAAACTGGTCTACCCCCTGTCCGGCGGCGACGGCAAGCATCGGGATCGCGCCGAGAATCGGTCCAAGATACGGGATGAAACCCATAAGCGCCGCAAACAACGCGAGAACGAAGGCCAGCGGTACGCCCAAAAAAAGCAGGCCGACATAGACGAGAAGCCCGATCGCCGCCATCGAGCAGAACTGGCCGATGAGCCACCCGCGCAACGCTCCGCCGGTCTCAACCATCAGGTCCCTGAACGCGTCGGCGCGCCCCGAGGGCGCGAGCCGGACGGCAAGGCGGATATAGGGAGCAGGATCTGCAGCCAGATAAATGCCGACGAAGATGACGATGACGGCGGAGGCAAGGCCACCCAATATGGCGGTGATGGCGGCGGTTGCTCCCGATGCGACGCCCCACGGACTTGGCAGTAGGTTCAGCAGCTCCTGTGGATCGAATTCCCGGAACATCGGCTTATCCGCGGCGTTACGGGCGGCCTGCGTCACATTGGAGAATGCCGTCTGCAGCGCGCGCAGTAACTGCTGGAACTGCTGCTCGATGGTCGGGCCCGCCTGCAGCACCATGATGCCGATCAGAAGGGCGATGAAGAGAATGATCAATGGCAGCGCGACCATGCGCGGCAGGCCCGCGCGATGCTCAATCTGCGCACTCAAACCATGCAACAGAACAGCGAGCAGAATGCCGGCGAAGACCAGCAGCAGAGCGGCGTGCGTGACCCAGAGCGCAAGAGCGAGCACGATGACGATGCCAGCGCCGAGCGCGTAGAGCGCGCCGCTTCGGACAATCGCCAATTCTTCTCGGGATACGCGATTCGGGGGTTTCGTTTCGGACATCGCCATCTCGTTCGGACCGGAAGGGCGTTAAAAGCGGTCGGCGTCAGGCGGCTAGAGCATCATCCCGAAAAGTGGGAACCGCTTTTCGAAAAGACGATGCAGGAACAACGTAGAGCGCAACCCTGATTGCGGTAGCTGGATTGCTCTCTGGAGCATTATTCCGAAACGTTGCAGATTTTGCAGGCAAGATCATTCGGCAAAACAGCGACGCACGACCGCTATCCAGTCATGCCTACTCTTTGATTCCCTCGAAGAACTCCTTCACACGGGAAAAGAAGCCGGCCGAGGTCGGGCTCGTGTCAGGTGTCGAGAGTTGCTCGAACTCCTTCAGAAGCTCACGCTGTCTGCGACTCAGTTTCTGGGGCGTCTCGACTTCGACCTGGATGTAGAGGTCGCCGGCATTTTTTGCGCGGAGAATCGGCATGCCCTGTCCCTTTAGCCGGAACTGCCTGCCGCTTTCGGTACCCTCGGGTATTTTCACGCGCGTGCGGCCGCCGTCGATCGTCGGCGCTTCGAGTTGGCCGCCAAGCGCCGCGGTCGTCATCGTGATGGGAACGCGGCAGAAGAGGTCCGATCCATCGCGCTGGAAGAACGCGTGCGGCTTGATCGAGAGGAAAATATAGAGATCGCCCGGCGGTCCGCCGCGCAGTCCCGCTTCGCCTTCGCCGCCCAGCCGAATGCGCGTTCCGTCTTCGACGCCAGGCGGAATCGAGATGGCCAGGGTGCGCTCGCGCGTCACCCGTCCCGCGCCAGTGCACGCGCGACACGGATCTTCTATGAACTCCCCGCGACCCTGGCAGGACGGGCATGTGCGCTCGATCGTGAAGAAGCCCTGGCTGGCCCGCACCTTGCCGGCGCCGCCGCAGGTGCGGCACGACGCTGGGCGCGTCCCGCTGGTGGCGCCCGTTCCGGCGCATGAATCGCAGGTGACGGAGGTAGGCACGCGAATCTGCGCCTCCTTGCCGGCAAATGCTTCCTCGAGAGTAATGTCCATGTTGTAGCGGAGGTCCGACCCGCGCTCGCGCCCCGAGCGCGTCCGGCCGCGCCTGCCGCCGCCCATGAACTCGCCGAAGAGATCGTCGAAGATCTCCGACATGGATGCGGAGAAGTCTGCGCCAAAGCCGTGCTGGCCGGGGGCTCCCATGCCACCGTCGAAGGCGGCATGACCGAAGCGGTCGTAAGCCGCGCGCCGCTGCGGATCTTTCAGGATGTCGTAGGCTTCGCTGACATTCTTGAAGACCTGCTCGGAACGATGGTCGCCCGGATTACAGTCGGGATGGTGCGTCTTCGCCAGCCGCCGATAGGCAGCCTTCAGCTCATCCGGCGACGCCGTCCGCGTGACTCCGAGGATCTCGTAGAAACACTGTTTCGACATTCTATTCGAATCTCAGCCCGGGTCCGTACTGGAAGCAGTCAAGCGTTACGGACCCCGCTGCATTGCGCGCGGCAGGGTCCGAATTGATTAGAGACGATTCGCCGGATTTTGCGAAAGCGACGCTGGCCATGGCCACTACGCCGATTTCTTGTTCTCGTCGTCTTTGACTTCCTCGAAGTCGACGTCGACCACGCCGTCTCCGGGGTCGGCCTCTGCACCCGCGCCGGACCCGCCGCCGGTCTGGCCGTTCTGATTTTGCTGGCTGGCGGCGTACATCGCCTCGCCGAGCTTCATGGACGCCTGCGCGACGGCATCGATCTTCGACTTGATGGCATCCTTGTCCTCGCCATGGAGCGCCGTCTTGAGCTCGTCCACAGCCGACTGGACCGCGGTGCGATCGGTTTCGCCGACCTTGTCGCCAAAATCCTTCAGCATACGGTCGGTCGAATGGACCATCGCCTCGCCTTGGTTCTTGATCTCCACGATCTCACGCCGCTGCTTGTCGCTCTCCGCGTGCACTTCGGCGTCCTTCACCATGCGATCGATATCGCTGTCGGTGAGGCCGCCAGACGCCTGGATGCGGATCGATTGAGCCTTGCTGGTGGCCTTGTCGGTCGCGCCGACATTGACGATGCCGTTGGCGTCGATGTCGAACGTCACCTCGATTTGCGGCACGCCGCGCGGCGCGGGCGGGATGCCGACCAGGTCGAATTGCCCGAGCACCTTATTGTCCGCCGCCATTTCGCGCTCACCCTGGAAGACCCGGATGGTGACCGCGTTCTGATTGTCGTCGGCGGTCGAGAACACCTGGCTCTTCTTGGTCGGGATGGTGGTGTTGCGGTCGATCATCCGCGTGAATACCCCGCCCAGCGTCTCGATGCCGAGGCTTAGCGGCGTGACGTCGAGCAGCAGCACATCCTTGACGTCGCCCTGCAGAACGCCCGCCTGAATTGCCGCGCCCATCGCGACGACTTCATCGGGATTGACGCCGGTGTGCGGCTCTTTGCCGAAAAATTCCTTCACCACTTCGCGCACCCGCGGCATGCGGGTCATCCCGCCGACCAGCACGACTTCGCTGATGTCGGCGGCCTTCAGTCCGGCATCCTCGAGCGCCTTCTTGCACGGGCCCAGCGTGCGCTTGATCA
>JBKJVQ010000123.1:0-6177 GCA_046717125.1 Methyloligellaceae bacterium | reverse complement strand
GTGAAGGGCTGCATCGGCGCTATCTGCGCGCGCATGGGTCCGTCGTCAAGTCCGCAGGGCCGCAAGTCGAATTGACTGTAACGTCCAAGTCGCGCAGCTCGACTTCCACGAGAAACGGATAACCGTCACCGCCCGCCATGTTTGGCGTAGCAGGCGCGCATCAGGTCGCAGCGCTTGGGGCCCGGCGGATGGACGCGGTCGCCCTTCAAATCCGAGATGAACGCGCAAACCTGTTCGAGCCCGGTGCGGTCGAGCCAGCCCCAGCGCACGCCGCGCCGTATTGAGAAGCAGTCCGCCCCTACCTCGTCCGCGCCGATAAACTGATGTCCGCATTCATGCGCGTAGATGTAGAGCTTGACCTGCTTGGAGAGCCCCGCAGTCTTTTTCGGGTTCATGATGAGAAAGCCCGGCAGCGCCCCGCCCCAGCTCGAGAAGTTGGGGTCGGTGATGGTCGGCCGCGTGCCGCAGTTCACCGGAACGCCCTCGATCTTGTAACTGCCATGCGCGATCAGCTTGGCCTGCGGCCCAGCTTCCTTGAGATAATCTTCCGGCTTGGCGCGAAAATCCGGGATGTAATCGATCCCGAACGGATTCGACGCGGCCGGAACGCTCATTGCCAGAAACAGGGCGAGAGTTGGGATAAGACGCATTTCCGACGTCCGAGTTCCTACTGATCCCTGTCGTCCGGCACGAGAAGGGCGCGGGTCGTGTGGGTGTTTGCAATTGCGCCCGAGCGCGACCGGAAGCATCGCCGAAGAAGGTTACAACGCTCTTGCGGTTCGAGATGGGCGGCACTGTGGCCGACGCGGTTGAAGGTCTCGCAGGCTTCCGAGAGCCCAGTTTCGGTGAGCCAGCCTTCGGCGCGGGCGCGCTTGACCGCCCAGCAATCGGCCGCAGCTTCGCTCGCCCCGACATGGATATGACCGCATTCGTGATAATAGACCAGCCAGCGGACGGTTTTCGGCAGCGCGTTCAGCGCACGCATATTGAGCACGATCAGGCTCGAACTTTGCGCCAGCCCGTCGAAATCCCGGATCAGCGTCGGGGTCTTCCCGCAGCGCATGCGCCGCCCGGCGATCACGAGCTGCCCGGCGGACACGATCTTCCCCTTCTGGGCGAATGCGGGCGTCGCCGAGAAGGAAACGAACGGCAGGATAAGCGCGCATGCCAGCAGTGCGCGCAAAAGCGCCGGCGCAAATCGATGTCGCCTCCCCCCGGACATGGTCGGCACTGTGTGGGTCGCTCCCCCGCGCGTCAACGCCTAGACGGCTTCGGCCTCGATCCGTTCCATATCGTCGTCGGATAGGCCGAAATGATGGCCAATTTCGTGCACCAGGACATGGACGACAATGTCTTCCAGCGATTCGCCACCTTCCGACCAGTAATGCAGGATAGGACGGCGATAGAGGAACACGAAGTCCGGACCGTCCGCGCCGGCGTCAAGCACGCTTTTCTTGTCCAGGCTCACGCCCTGGTAGAGGCCGAGCAGGTCGAATTCCGAATCGATGCTGAGGGAGGCAAGCACGTCGTCGGGCGGAAAATCCTCCACCCGCAGCACGACGTCCGCCGCCAGATCGCGGAACGAGTCCGGCAGGCGCGCGAACGCCGCCCGCATCATCCCGTCGAACTCGGCCAGACCCGGCGCGTGGCCGAGACGCCCCGGCGCAGACATCAGGCCTCCGTACCGCCATCAACGGTCAGCGCGACCCCGGTTATGAAGGCCGCCTCGTCTGATGCGAGGAACGCGGCGGCCGCGGCGATCTCGTCCGCCGTACCGTAGCGCTTGAGCGCCGTCGCCTCGCGCATCTGCTCGGCGAAAGCGCCGGCGCCGGCCGGGTTCATGTCGGTGTCGATCGGCCCCGGCTGGATATTGTTGACCGTGATCTTGCGCGGCGCGAGATCGTGCGCCCAAGCGCGCGTCAGCCCCGCCACGGCGAATTTCGACATCGAATAGAGCCCACCCTCCGGCGCCTGGACGCGCATGCCGAGTACCGAACCGAGATTGATAATGCGGCCGCCCTCCTGCATCAGCTTTGCCGCTTCGCGCGCGGCGACGAACACGGCCTTCACGTTGACGTCGATGGTGCGGTCGAATTTCTCGTCGGTGAGGTCGGTGAGATGGCCGCCTTCGAAAATGCCGGCATTGTTGACGAGAATATCGAGCCGCCCGAAGGCTTCGTGTGCGTTCCCGATCGCGGCGGCGACCGCGGCATGGTCGGTCGCGTCGGCCTTGATGGCGAGCCCCTTGCGCCCCTTCGCCTCGATCGCCTTGACGACCTCGTCCGCCGGGCCTTTCGACGCGGAATAAGTGATCGCGACATCCGCGCCTTCGTCCGCGAAGCGTTGCGCAATCGCCGCGCCGATGCCGCGGCTGCCGCCGGTGACGATCGCCGCCTTGCCTTCCAGTTTCATGATTCTCTCCATACTGCGTCCCGGCGCATTTGACGCCGCAACGGAGCTCCCGCGCACTCCGCTTCTTGCGGCTAAATCCCTGGCGGGGCTGGTGTGTTGACGCATTCTCGACGGCGAACCGCCATGCACTTCGCCCGGAAATGCTTTAGAGCCAGCCGCGCCGCTTGAAATAGAGATAGGGCAGGACGGCCGCGAGGACCATGAGCACAAGCGCGGCGGGATAGCCGAACGCCCATTGCAGCTCGGGCATGGCATCGAAGTTCATGCCGTAGATCGAGGCGACCAGCGTCGGAGGCAGGAACACGACCGCGGCGACCGAAAAGATCTTGATGATGCTCGCCTGCTGGATGGAGATCATGCCGAGCGTCGCATCGAGCAGGAACGTGATCTTGCTCGACAAAAAGGCGATGTGGTCGGCGAGGGATGAGACGTCCCGCTGCGCGGTGCGGACGCGAACGCGGACGGTTTTGTCCTCCTTGACGTTCTGCTGCATTGCGAAAGCGAGGAAGCTGAGCAAACGGCCGAGCGAATAGAGGCTGTCGCGACAGCGCGACACGATCTCGCCCTCCCGTCCCACCTCTTGCAGCGTCACGTCGAGCCGCTTTTGCCGCGTGGCGACGCCGCCGCGCATCTCGAAAATGCCGCGCCCCACGCGGTCGACGTCCGCCTGCACCCGCTCGATCATGTCGGCGGTGCGGTCGATGATGGTTTCCAGCAGTGTAACGAGCACGTTGATGCCGCCGCCCGGAGACGCTTCGGCCTTCTTCAGCCTGGCCTGACAAAGCAGGAAGGCGCGCGGCTCGGCGTAGCGCACGGTGACCAGCCGTTTCCCGACAAGGATGAAAGTCACCGCGGTCGTGACGGGCTTTTCGAGTTCGCCCTGCATCAGGACGTTCGCCGTCATGAACCAGGCGCCGTCGTCCTGATAGAGGCGACTAGACGCCTCGATTTCGTGCAGCTCTTCGCGCGTCGGCACGTCGAGGCCGAGCGCCTTCTCGATCTCCTTTTCCTCTTCCGGCGACGGATTGAGGAGATCGATCCAGCTGGCCTCGTCCGGCAATGCCGCCCCGCCCGGACGGGTCAGCGCTTCGCCGTTCGCAGTGAAGAAAGACAGCATTTTCGTGGCGTTCCTAGAGCATCATCCCCAAAAGTAGCTACAGCTTTTCGGAAAAGATGATGCAAAAACAAAAGCGTAAAGCGCGATCCCGCTTCAGGTAAGCTGGATTGCGCTCTAACGCGGCCGGTAGATCTGCCACTGCTCCCTGAGCCTGTAGGCGGCAATCAGCATCATGACGCCGAAGACGAGCGCGTAGGCGCCGATCCACCAGGTCAGCACCACGGCCCCGACCATTGGCGCGAGCACGAGCAGGACGCCGTAGAGGATCGAAAGCGCGCCTCCGAGGATGAGCCAGAACCGGCCGTCGTCGAGATGGAGCGTCCAAGCCGCGCCCAGCATCGACACACCGATGACGATCGCCCAGAAGGCGACGAGGAGGACGAAGGCGGCGACCGTGGTGGCGGGCGAGACGATCGTGACGATGGCGACGCCGAGACTGAGCAGCGCCTGGACGATGAGCCAGCCCCAGCTTGTTCCGCGCCGCTCTCCCCTGAGTGCGCCAACAAGCGCAAAGACGCCGTCCGCCAGGAGCCAGCCGGCAAAGAACAGGACCAGCCCGAGCATGGTCGCACCAGGCAGGAGCAGCGCGACGAGGCCGAACGCGACGCCGAACAATCCGCGCAACGCCACGACCCACCAGTGCCGCGCCATGTCGCGGCGGAAAAGATCGATCTCCGATTTGAGCGGCGATCCGCTCGCGCCCGTTGCAACCGTCATGTCGACCCCTCCTGTCGTGGCGTGTATCGATAGCGCGGCCACGATGCACCGGTTCCCGCCCGTCGCCAATCCTGTAACGTGGGAAGATGGTTCGTATTTCGCTCAGGTTCGATCTCGACAACGGCGAACGGCTGGGTCCGGGAAAGGCCGATCTGCTCGCTCTCGTCGAACGCCACGGATCGATTCGCGCGGCGGGCGCGGCGATGAACATGTCTTACCGCCGCGCCTGGCTTTTGGTCGACACGATGAACCGCATGTTTGAGAAGCCGCTAGTCGAGACCGCCCATGGCGGCGCGAAGGGTGGCGGCGCGCGGCTGACCGAGGAGGGCCGGGAAATCCTCGCCCTTTACCGCACGATGGAGCAGCGCGTTCGGGAAACTTGTGCGGCCGAGATCGACGCGCTGGATGCCCGCGCGAGCCCGGCGTCGCGCATCAGGCGTCGCGCGTAAAATAGGCGAGCTAGGAGCCGCGTCCGCCAGCGCTCTTCTCCAGCGCGACGCTCTTGATGATCGCGTGGACGGAGAGGCCCGGCCGAAGCCCGAGCCCCATCACCGACCGACGCGTCAGGCGCGCCACAACGATCGCGCCGCCGCAATCGACGCGCACGTCCTGGGAGGCGCCAACCGCGGGACCGATCGCAGCGACGCGTCCCTCAAGCATGTTGAGCGCGCTCAATCCTTCCGGACGCGTCGTCGCGATCATCACGTCGCGCGAGGGTATCCGCACACGGACGGCTCGCCCGATGGGGGCGTCCAGAAGCTCGACCCGCAAATGTCCGGCCGGCGATCTCAGCACGGTCAAACCGTAATCGGCCTCATGCGCGGCAACCGTCATGTCGAGCACGACGCCCGCTTCGGCATGGCCGGCGACATCCCAGAGCGCCGCCCCGGCTGCGACCTCTCGCAGCGGCCCCGATTCGGTGATGCGTCCCCGGTCGATCAGGACGAGCATATCGGCCAGCCGGGCGACCTCGGCGAAGGCGTGGCTGACATAGAGTATCGGCACGTCAGACTCGCCCGCGAGCCTTTCGAGATAGGGCAGGATTTCCTGCTTGCGCTGTTCGTCGAGCGAGGCCAGCGGCTCGTCCAGCAGGAGCAGGCGCGGTTGGGAAAGCAACGCCCGGCCGATGGCGACGCGGTTCGTCTCCCCGCCGGACAGGGTCGCCGGATGGCGCGTCAGGAGCGGGCCGATGCCGAGGAGATCGACGACGCGGTCGAATGAAGACTTATCCTCACTCCGTGCGCCGTAGCGCAGATTGGAGTCGACGGAGAGATGCGGGAAGAGCCGCGCCTCCTGAAACACGACACCGATGCGCCGGTAATGCGCGGGCACGAAGATGCGCGCCTCGGTATCGACAAGCACTTCGCCGCCGACCGCGATGCGTCCGCGATTTGGCCGGATCAGACCGGCGACCGCCCGTACGATCGTAGTCTTGCCCGCGCCTGAGGGGCCGAACAAAGCGGTCACGCCGCCATCTGTGCGGAAAGCCGCATCGAGTTCGAATGCGCCCAGTCGATGGGTGAGCGCGAGATCGAGCGTCACGGCGGAGCGGTCCCATGCGCCACACGCCGCGCCAGCGTTTCCGACAGGACCAGCGCGACGACCGAGATGACGACCGAGATGGCGCATAGCCGGAGCGCCGCCGCCTCACCACCCGGCACCTGCGTCAGCGTCCAGATGGCGGAGGGCAGCGTCTGCGTCTCGCCGGGAATATTGGAGACGAAGGTGATCGTCGCGCCGAATTCGCCCATCGCTTTGGCGAAGGAAAGCACCGCTCCGGCGATCAGGCCCGGCAGAATGAGCGGCAGCGTGATCGTCGCAAAGATCCAGAAACGGTTGGCGCCGAGCGTGCCGGCGGCGTCCTCCAGCTTTCTGTCCACCGCCTCGACCGAAAGGCGGATCGCCCGCACCATGAGCGGAAATCCCATAAC
>JBKJVQ010000122.1:0-25555 GCA_046717125.1 Methyloligellaceae bacterium | reverse complement strand
GGCTCTGGATGAAGCCCGGCGCAATGGCGTTGGCGGTGATGCCGCGCCCCGAGACTTCGCGAGCAAGCGATTTCGTCATGCCAATCAGGCCGGCTTTCGAGGCCGCATAGTTGGCCTGCCCCGGATTGCCGAAAACGCCTGAGATGGAAGCGATATTGACGATCCGTCCGCTGCGCCGCCGCATCATGCCGCGCAGGAGACCGCGCGTCAGGACGAAGGTTGCGGTCAGGTTGACGGCGATGACATCGTCCCACTCCTGATCCTTCATGCGCATAAAGAGATTGTCCGCAGTGATGCCGGCATTGTTGACCAGGATATCGACCTGACCGAGAGCGGCCTCGGATTCAGCTACGAGCTTCTCGACGGCGCTGCGTTCACGCAGATTGCAAGGCAGCACGTGAATGCCGTCGCCAAGCGAGGCAGCGAGCTCCTTCAGCTTCTCCTCGCGCGTGCCCGAGATTGCAACCTCCGCGCCCTGCGCCTTCAACGCAGCTGCGATCGGGCCGCCAATGCCGCCTGTCGCGCCTGTGACGAGCGCCTTCTTTCCGGTCAGGTCGAACATCGCGTCTCCTCTTGACTAGGCGGCCAGAGCCGCCGCGGCGGCGGTGGCCTCTTCCGGCGTACCGACCGCGTATGTCTTTGCGTCCGGCGCGATCCGGCGCGCAATGCCACTCAGCACCTTGCCTGCACCGATCTCGTAGAATGCATCGACGCCGTTGCCCGCCAGCCATGCCACGGTCTCGCGCCACCGCACCATGCCGGTCACCTGCTCGACCAGCCGCCGCCTGATCTCTGCGGGATCGTCGATGGGCGCGGCGAGCACGTTGGCGACTAGGGGAACGGCGGGTTTGCGTATTTCGACATCCGCCAGCGCTGCGTGCATAGCATCCTGCGCAGGCCTCATCAGCGCGGAATGGAACGGCGCGCTGACCGGCAAGGGCACGACGCGGCGCGCGCCGAACTCAGCACCAATTTTTGCGGCGCGATCGATCGCAGCTTTGGAGCCGCTGATCACCACCTGCCCCGGCGCGTTGTCGTTGGCCACCTGGCAGACATCGCTCCCGGCCGCTGCCTTCGCCAGAGCCTCCGCTTGCGGAAGATCGCAGCCGAGCAATGCCGCCATCGCGCCCTGCCCGACGGGGACTGCCTGCTGCATCGCACGGCCGCGCAGTCTGAGCAGACGGGCCGTATCGGCAAGGCTTAAGGCGCCCGAGGCGGCAAGTGCCGAATACTCGCCGAGCGAATGTCCTGCGACATAGCCGACCCGGTCGGCCAGGACGAAATTGTGCTCACTCTCGAGCGTCCTCAATGCTGCAATCGACACGGCCATGAGGGCAGGCTGCGCATTCTCTGTAAGTGTGAGCTGATCCTCCGGTCCATTCCGGATAATATCGGAGAGCTTTTGTCCGAGCGCCTCATCGACCTCATCGAACACGCGCCTGGCTGCCGGGAAGGCATCTGCTAGGCTTGCGCCCATGCCGACGGCCTGGCTGCCCTGCCCGGGAAACGTAAAAGCGACGCTCATGCGCTGGATGGGTCCTGCAATTGGGATGAGCGGGCTTAAGACAACGAGGCGGCGGCGCGTGTCAAGCCGGGGCGCGACCTCAAATCGCGCCTGTTATGCTTGTCATCCGCCGCGCTTTCTCTATAAGTCGCCGCTTCTAGTGTCCCGGCTGAAGGCTGAATGGCGATCGTCGCAACTTGCGCGGCGAG
The DNA here is from genome assembly GCA_046717125.1 of Methyloligellaceae bacterium. Classification (GTDB taxonomy): domain Bacteria; phylum Pseudomonadota; class Alphaproteobacteria; order Rhizobiales; family Methyloligellaceae; genus JBKJVQ01. The sequence continues at coordinate 23,842 of JBKJVQ010000122.1, read as the reverse complement.
ACGATCTTTCGCCAGTGTCTTCGCTCTTCGGATCGAACTCCAGGCTTCCCTTGGGAGGCCGACGGGGCTTTGCGCCGGGAACGCGCGGACGAAAGGGAAGCACATCCATGCCGCTTTACGAGCATGTTTTTTTGGCGCGTCAGGACATCTCCGCGCAGCAGGTCGAGGCGCTGGTGCAGAGCTGGCGCGAGATCCTTGAACAGAACGGCGGATCGGTCGGCAAGTCCGAATATTGGGGCGTAAAATCCCTCAATTACCGCATTCGCAAGAACCGCAAGGCCCACTTCCAGCTCTTCAACATCGATGCGCCGCACGCGGCGGTCGCAGAAATGGAGCGGCAGATGGGATTGTCGTCCGACATCATCCGCTACCTGACGATCCGCGTCGACGAGCACGAAGCCGCCCCGTCGGCGATGATGCGTCGCGATGACCGTGAGCGGCGCGACCGCGACGACCGCGGACCGCGCGGCGGCGGCGGGTTTCGCCGTGACCGTGATGACCGCGGCCCGCGTGAGGATCGTGGCCCGCGCGGCGATCGCCCCCCGCGCGAAGGCCGTTCCGATAGCAGCGAGGGAGGAGACGCACGATGAGCGCGACTGGAGGCCAGCAGCGACGGCCCTTTCATCGCCGCCGCAAAACCTGCCCCTTCTCCGGCGAGAGTGCGCCGAAGATCGATTACAAGGACGTTCGCCTGCTGCAGCGCTATATCTCCGAGCGCGGCAAGATCGTGCCGAGCCGCATCACGGCGGTGTCCGCCAAGAAGCAGCGTGAACTGTCGCAGGCGATCAAGCGTGCGCGTTTCCTTGGACTTCTGCCCTACCTGATCAAGTAGGGCAGCTTTTTGATACGAGCGTCATCTTTCCGGAAGAGCGGATACCACTTTTCCGTATGATGCTACGAGGTTGGGGCGCGCCTCTCGCGCACCCCTAACCGCCCTTCAGGGCGCGGGACAGCTATGAATTCGCCGCTCCTCATCGCCATTGCCGCAGGCATCGTCGCCGGGTTTCTGTTCGCCTCGGTTGCGACCGGATCGGCGATTGCATTGGCTCTTTTCTATGTCGCGCCGCTCCCCATTCTCATGGCAGGCTTCGGGTGGGGCGTCGCCGCCGCGGGCCTTGCAACCGTCGCAGGTGCGGCATCGGCCGCATTGGCGATCGGGGTCGTCGCCGGACCACTATTTGCTGTCGGCATCGGCGCGCCAGCCGTCATCCTCTCCTATTTTGCGCTTCTGTCCCGGCCAGCCACGGAAGGCAAGGGCGCGGGGCACGAATGGTACCCTGTCGGCCGGCTCCTCGCCGTGATCGCTCTCATGGGCGGGGTCCTGGCGGCCGTCGCGGTTCCGTTTATCGGCTCCGACGTCGAGAGCTACCGAGCAACGGTGCAGGATCTGTTCGAGAATCGCTTGATCAAGGAGTGGGAGTCGGCAGGCCAGGTCGACGCCGAAACGCTGAAGGGCATGAGCGGCTTCGTGGCGAGAGCGCTACCGGCCGCCTTCGCCACGATCTGGTCGGTCGTCATGGTCTTCAACGTCTGGGCAGCCGGCCGCATCCTGCTCGCGTCGGGACGGCTGGCGCGGCCATGGCCCAATCTCCACTGGATCGAGCTTCCGGCTTCGCTGACCGCGGGGTTCGCCGCCGCCGTTCTCCTGTCTTTTCTTCCCAATCTCCTCGGCATTTCGGCGACCGGTTTGGCCGGCGCCCTGTTTCTTCCCTACATTCTGCTCGGCCTCGCGATCGTGCATGTCCTGACCCTCGGCTTGCCACTGCGCTTCGCGATGCTGGCCGCGCTCTATATCGGCATTTTCCTATTCGGCTGGCTCGCGCTCGTGCTCGGCATGATCGGCCTCGGCGAACCTGCATTCCGCCTGCGTGAACGGTTCGCCGGCCGCTTCGGGAAAATTCCCCCAACCAATGATTGATCAGTATACGCAAGGAGCATCCTGATGGACGTCATTCTCCTCGAACGCATTGGCCGTCTCGGCCAGATGGGCGACGTCGTCACCGTCAAGGACGGGTACGCGCGCAACTTTCTCTTGCCGCGCGGAAAGGCGCTTCGGGCAACCGACGCCAACCGCAAGCGCTTCGACAGCGACCGCGCACAGCTCGAAGCGCGCAATCTCGAACTGAAGAAAGAAGCGGGCGGCGTTTCAACCAAGCTCGATGGCCGCAGCTTCATCCTGATCCGCCAGGCGGGCGAATCCGGTCAGCTTTACGGCTCGGTCTCGACGCGAGACATCTCCGATGCGGTCACCGCGGGAGGCGTTTCGGTGGATCGCCGGCAGGTCATGCTGGACCGCCCGATCAAGTCGCTGGGATTGCATGAGGTGCGCGTCGCGCTGCATCCCGAAGTCATTTCGCGCGTGACCGTCAATGTCGCGCGCTCGCAGGATGAAGCCGAACGTCAGGCGCGCGGCGAGGATGTGAACGCAATGCGTGACGATGACGACGACGAGGAAGCAGTCGCGCCGGAGGAGCTGTTCGACGAAGAAGCCGAACCCGAAGCGGAAGGCGGAGAAACCGCCGAAGCCGACTCCAACGACGGCAAATAGTCCGCCTGTTGAAAGCGTGCACGACGCAAGGCGCAGGGACTCCCGCCGCCTTGCGCCAGGGGCGAATCGGCTACGGTTGACGCATGAGCAAGACCTTGAGCATACCGCGCGAGCCCGTGCGGGAGACGGTGCCGCAGTTTCGCGAAGCGCCCCATAATATCGAGGCGGAACAGGCGCTTCTGGGTGCAATTCTGGTCAATAACGAGGCTGCGGATCGGGTGTCGGCATTCTTGAGGCCGGAGCATTTTTTCGACCCCCTGCACGGCCGCATCTACGAAACGACGGCCAAGTTGATCCTCGCGGGCAAGCGGGCGACGCCGATCACGCTGAAAACGTTTTTCGAGCACGAGCCGCCCATCGGCGACCTGCCAGCGCCGCACTATCTAGGCCGGCTGGCAGCCAACGCCACGACGATCATCAACGCCGAGGATTACGGACGCGCGATCTATGACCTCGCCATCCGCCGGGACTTGATCGGCATCGGCGAGGACATGGTCAACCAGGCCTATGACTCTCCGATCGAAGCGCCGCCCTCCGCGCAAATCGAGGATGCCGAGCAGCGCCTTTACGAGCTCGCCGAAACCGGAAAATACGGGTCTGGCTTCGAGGCGTTCGGCAATGCGCTGACGGACGCCATCGACATGGCGGCCAACGCCTATAAACGGGATGGCGGCCTGTCCGGCCTCGCCACCGGCTTTCGCGACCTCGACTCGAAAATGGGCGGGTTGCAGCCTTCCGACCTGATCATCATCGCCGGCCGTCCCGCCATGGGCAAGACGGCGTTCGCGACCAATATCGCGTTCCATGTCGCGCGCGCCTTCAAGGCGGCGAAGGAAGGACCGGATCGCGCCGCCGACGGCGGCATCGTCGGCTTTTTTTCGCTCGAGATGTCGTCCGAGCAATTGGCGACCCGTATCATTGCGGAGCAAGCCGGCATTCCATCGGAAAAGATTCGCCGGGGTCGTATCACGGACGGTGAGTTCGACCGGATCGTGGAGACATCGCAGGAGCTCCAGACGCTTCCGCTGTTCATCGATCAGACCGGTGGCATTACCGTCGCGCAACTTGCCGCGCGCGCAAGGCGGCTGAAACGGCAGCATGGCCTCGACCTGCTGGTCGTGGATTATCTCCAGCTCCTGAGCGGATCGAGCCGCCGCGCTTCCGATGGGCGCGTTCAGGAAATCACCGAGATCACGACTGGTCTCAAGGCGCTCGCCAAAGAGCTGAGCGTGCCCGTGATCGCCCTGTCGCAGCTCTCGCGCCAGGTCGAGTCGCGCGACGACAAGCGGCCCCAACTCTCCGATCTGCGCGAGTCGGGCTCTATCGAGCAGGACGCGGACGTCGTCATGTTCGTGTTCCGCGAGGAATACTATCTTGAGCGGCGCGAGCCCCGCGAGGGCACTCCGGAACATCTGAGCTGGCAGGACGAGATGGAGAAGGTGCATGGCCTCGCCGAAATCCTGATCGGCAAACAGCGGCACGGCCCGACCGGCACGGTGAAGCTGCAGTTCCGCGCCGACGTGACCCGCTTCGCCGATCTGGCAGCCTCGGCTCACTTGCTGGAGCGCATGGATTGACGGACGCGTCTGCCGAGGACGTCAGTTCCGCGCGCGACGCCGCCTCCGCCACGCGCCTTACTGTCGATCTCGGTGCGATCGTCCGAAACTGGCGGACCATGTCCGGGCTTGCGGCGGGCGCGGAATGCGCAGCGGTCGTCAAGGCCGACGCGTATGGGCTCGGCGCAGAAGCGGTCGTTCCTGCATTGTCCAAAGCGGGATGCGGGACGTTTTTCGTCGCGACCGCCGCCGAGGGAAGCCGTGTGCGCGCACTGGCGCCCGACGCCATCCTCTACGTCCTTGACGGTGTGTTTCCGAACGCCGAACCGGCTTTCGCAGCGGACGGTCTCCGGCCGGTGCTCTCGAGCATCGAGCAGGCCGAAAGCTGGATGCCCTTCGCTGTGTCGACCGACGCGCCTCCCGTGGCGCTCCATGTCGATACCGGCATGAACCGTCTCGGGCTCAATGCGTCCGATCTCGTGGCTTTTGACACCGAACAGTTGGCGCCTGCGCTCGTGATGAGCCACCTCGCCTGTGCCGACGATCCTCATCACCCCAAGAATGCCGCGCAGCTGAGAACCCTGGAGACGCTGCGCGCGCGTGTTTCCGGCGTGCCCGCCAGTCTGGCGAACTCTGCCGGCATTCTCTTGGGTGAAGCCTTTCGTTTCGACCTGGTGCGGCCCGGCATCGCGCTATATGGCGGGCGCCCCTCTCGGTTCGCCGCCAATCCGGTGGAGCCGGTCGTGACCTTCGAGGGTCGGATCGCGCAGGTCAGGAGCGCAGCGCCCGGCGATACGGTCGGTTACGGCGCGATGCGCACAATCCGCCGGTCGACACGGTTGGCGATCGTGGCGGCGGGATATGCAGATGGTTACATGCGGGCGGGCGGTTCGAGCGACACCCGCACCGGAGCGATGGCTTTCGTCGCGGGACGCCATGTCCCAGTCATGGGACGCGTGTCGATGGATCTGATTGCGCTCGACGTGACGGAACTGCCGGACGGCGCGGCGCGTGCGGGAGACTGGGTCGAACTGATCGGGCCGAATGTCGGCGTGGACGATGCGGCGGCGGCGGCCGGCACGATCAGTTACGAGATATTGTGCGGCATCGGCCGGCGCGCCGAACGCAGCTATCGTGGAGGCTGACAGGCTTGGCTAAACCGCAACGCTCGTATGTCTGCCAGTCCTGCGGTGCGGTCAGTCCGCGCTGGGCGGGAAAGTGCGCGGCGTGCGGTGAATGGAATACAATGGCCGAGGAGGCCGCAGCGCCGCCCAAGGCCGTCGGCCTCGTCTCGGTCAGCGGCAGGACGCGCGGCGTGCAGCTCGAAACTCTCAAGACCGAGACAGCCGATCCGCCGCGCTTTGCGACCGGCATCGCAGAACTCGACCGCGTCTGCGGCAATGGGCTGGTTCCCGGATCGGCGTTGCTTGTCGGCGGTGATCCCGGGATTGGCAAATCGACCTTGTTGCTGCAAGCAGCGGCCGCTGTTGCCAAGTCCGGAAGCCGGGTGATCTATCTATCGGGCGAGGAAGGCACGGCGCAGGTTCGGCTGCGCGCGAAACGGCTCGGCGTCGAGGACGCGCCCGTCGCGCTCGGCGCGGAAACCAACCTCGCGGCGATCCTCGCGACGATTGGGCGGGCCGGCGAGACCGATCTCGTCGTCATCGACTCGATCCAGACGCTTTGGTCGGACGAGATCGAATCCGCGCCAGGCACCGTTTCCCAAGTGAGGAGCTGTGCGGCGTCGCTCGTGCGGCTCGCCAAGCAGACCCATGCGGCGATCGTCCTGGTCGGCCATGTGACCAAGGATGGGCAGATCGCGGGCCCCAAGGTCGTCGAGCACATGGTCGACACCGTCCTCTATTTCGAGGGCGACCGCAGCCATCAGTTCCGCATCCTGCGCGCGGTCAAGAACCGGTTCGGCCCCACCGACGAGATCGGCGTGTTCGAGATGCGGGGCGACGGCTTGCGCGAAGTGGCCAATCCCTCGGAACTCTTTCTTGGCGATCGAGAAGCCGGCACACCCGGATCGGCCGTCTTTGCAGGCATGGAGGGAACGCGGCCCGTCCTGGTCGAAATCCAGGCGCTGGTCGCGCCCGCGCCCTACGGGACGCCGCGGCGCGCTGTCGTGGGTTACGACCAGGCGCGGCTGTCCATGCTGATCGCGGTTCTGGAAGCGCGTTGCGGCGTCGGTCTTGGCGGCCACGACGTCTATCTGAACGTCGCAGGAGGCTACCGGATCGCCGAGCCCGCGGCGGATCTTGCCGCAGCGGCGGCATTGCTCTCGGCTCTGACGGGCAAGCCGCAGCCCCACGATGCGATCTTTTTCGGCGAGGTCAGCCTGTCGGGCGCCGTGCGCGGCGTCGGCCAACCGGGGGCACGGCTGAAGGAAGCCGCAAAGCTCGGCTTCAAACGCGCGGTCTCGCCGCCCCTGTCGCGCACAGATGCGGCCCAGTCCGGGCTCGATGTCGAGGGCATCGCGCATCTGACCGAGCTGGTCGCGCGGTCAGCATGAAATGAACGCGATTCCTCCCCGAAAGCGAGGCAACTCTGCCGCTTTCTGTATTGCAATTCATTGCGCCATTGGGCCAATTGCTGCGGCACGCCCGCGAGCGTTTCGATCACGGGAATCATGGTAGCGTCGCGCTGCCTGAACAGGAGTTGAGGCATGCCATTCTCGTGGCTCGACGTCATTCTCATCGCCATCATGCTTGTGTCGGGCTTCCTCGCCATGCTGCGGGGACTGACGCGCGAGGTGCTCTCAATTCTCGCCTGGGCCGTGGCGGCGATCGTCACACTCTACGCATTTCCGATCTGGCAGGCGCAAGCCCGCACCTATATCGATCCGCCGATCCTTGCCGACGGCGTACTTGCGGCAACGATCTTTTTGATCGTGCTGATCACCGTCAGCCTGGTCACTATCCGTCTCTCGGACAGCGTACTCGACAGCCGCGTCGGCGCAATTGACCGCACGTTCGGATTTCTGTTCGGCGTCGTTCGCGGCCTGATCCTCGTTGTGATCGCTTACCTGTTCTTCAGCTGGCTCGTACCTGAAGATACGCAGCCAACCTGGATCAAGGAGGCGCGGTCGTTGCCGATCCTGAAGAAGGCGGGAGATGCGATCGTCGCGCTGTTGCCGGAAGATCCGGCGGCGCATCTGCCTGGCGGCCTTGGCGAAAAGCCGGATTTGCCCGAGGGTCAGGGGGCGCCCACGCCCGACGGTGCGCCGGACTCGCCACCGCCGGCCGAATCGCCCGATCCTGACCGGCGTTCCGAGTATGGCCGTCGCGTGGTTCAAAGCGCCGCATAAGCTGCGATTGACCTCAGTCGGCTACAAGGCCATCTAGGTCATGTGACCGTTCGGTGACGCACGCTGGGGTCGAAGATGCCGATAGCACACGACGAAGACGATCGCCTCCGTGAAGAATGCGGCGTGTTCGGGATCTTCAACCACCCGGACGCGGCCGCGCTGACCGCGCTCGGTCTTCATGCCCTGCAGCATCGGGGACAGGAAGCGGCCGGAATAGTTTCGTTCGATGGCCAGCACTTCCACACAGAACGCCGGCTCGGTCTCGTCGGCGACCATTTCGCCAGCAGGCCCGTGATCGAGCGGCTTTGCGGACGCGTTGCGGTCGGCCACGTACGCTATTCGACCTGCGGCGACACGATTCTGCGCAACGTGCAGCCGCTTTTCGCCGATCTCGATTCCGGCGGTTTCGCGGTGGCGCATAACGGCAACCTCACCAATGCGCGCTCGACCCGCGAAGCGCTGGTCCGCATGGGCGCGATCTGCCAGTCGACCACCGACACCGAGGTCATCCTTCATCTTCTCGCTCGTAGCGAAAAGCGCCGCTTTGTCGAAAAATTCGTCGAGGCACTGCTGCAGATCGAAGGCGCCTACGCTCTTGTCGGTGTCACCAACAAGAAGTTGGTTGGTGCGCGCGATCCGCTTGGTATCAGGCCGCTGGTACTGGGCCGGCTTGGCGATGCATGGGTTCTCGCGTCGGAGACCTGCGCGCTCGACATTATCGACGCGGAGTTCGTGCGCGAAGTCGATAATGGAGAAGTCGTCGTCATTACCGATGACGGGATCGAAAGTCACCGGCCGTTCCCGCCCCGACCGCCGCGTCCCTGCATCTTTGAATATATCTATTTCGCCCGTCCCGACTCGATCGTGGGCGGACGCTCCGTCTATGACGTGCGCAAGCAGATGGGCCGGCAACTGGCTCGCGAAGCGCCGGCCGATGTCGACGTCATTATCCCGATTCCCGATTCCGGGGTGCCTGCGGCCATTGGCTACGCGCAGGAGTCTGGAATTCCGTTCGAACTCGGCATAACGCGCAATCACTACGTCGGCCGCACGTTCATCGAGCCGGAACAGCGCATTCGCAAGCTTGGCGTGAAGTTGAAGCACAGCGCAAACGCGGGCGAGGTACGCGGCAAACGCATCCTACTCGTTGACGATTCCGTTGTGCGCGGTACGACTTCCGGCAAGATCGTCCAGATGATGCGCGATGCTGGCGCGCGCGAAGTCCACATGCGGATTTCCAGTCCGCCGATCAAATACCCCGACTATTACGGCATCGACACGCCGGATCGCGATATGCTGCTCGCGCACACGCACGACCTCGAGGGTATGCGGCGGTTCATGAATGCGGATTCGCTCGCCTTCCTTTCGATTGAAGGCATCTACCAGGCGATGGGCTATGAGCGGCGCGATCCCGTCAATCCACAGTTCACGGACCATTGCTTCACCGGCGACTATCCGACGCTGCTGCGCGACCAGCAAGGTCCCGCGCCCTACCGTCAGCTTTCGCTGCTGGCTGAAGTCGGCTAGTCCTACGTCTCCCACGCTTTGACCCAGCGCCTGAAAGACCGCATCGCTCTCGTCACGGGCGCATCGCGCGGGATCGGCCGGGCCATCGCGCTCGCTTTCGCGAAGGAAGGCGCGCATGTCATTGCGCTGTCCCGAAAAAAGAAACCGCTGGAGAAGCTGGACGACGAAATTTGCGCGCTCGGAGGTACGGCGAGCCTCATTCCGCTCGACCTCGCCGACGGCCAGACGATCGACACGCTGGGCCCTGCGCTTTACGAGCGTTTTGGCAGGCTTGACGCGATGGTTGGCAACGCGGCGATCCTCGGTACGCTCTCACCCCTTCCCCATATCAAGTCGAGCGATTGGGATAAGGTTATCGGCATCAATCTCACGGCGAACTGGCGGCTGATCCGGACCCTGGACCCGCTGCTGCGCAAATCCGATGCGGCGCGCATCCTGTTCCTCACCTCCAGCGTGGCGCGCAACCCGCGTGCCTATTGGGGCCCTTACGCGGTATCGAAGGCGGCCCTCGAAAATCTGGCGCTGATCTATGCCGATGAGTTGCAGTCTACGCCCGCGAAGGTTTTCATCATCGACCCAGGGGGCACCGCGACGGACATGCGCGCAACCGCGTTTCCGGGTGAGGATCCCGCGAAATTGCCGCCGCCGGAGCGTATTACCGAAACATGCATTCGGCTCGCGCGCGTCGATGCGGCGGAGCCAAGCGGCTCAGTCATTTCTCTGTAAGGATGATGCGACAGCCAATTCTTTGATGAAGATAATCTTGCCGTCCCCTTCGCGATAGAAGCCCGGCAGCACGGCCGTTTGGGCATATCCCGTGCGGCGGTAGAAGGCACGCGTGGCTTCGTATTTGTCCGAAGACGACGTGTCGACATAGATCCGCCGGGCGCCTGCCTTCTTCATCGTGTCTTCAGCGCGCAGCATGAGCCGACGACCGAGGCCCTTGCGCTGCTCGTCTGGGGCGACCGCGATCCAGTAAAGATCGAATGAGCCGTCGGTTCCGTCGATCGGGCCGAAACAGGCATAGCCGGCGAGATTTCCTCGCCGCTCGGCGAGCACGAATGAATAGCCTGACCGTTGCCCCCGCGCGAGCCGTTCGCTCACGAGTTCCGCCGCGATCTCGACCTCGGCCGGATTGAAGAAGCCTGTCGAGGCGACCAGCGACCTGACGCGCTCGACATCGTCGACCGTAACCGCGCTGCGCCATTCGAGACCCGTGCGCGGAACCGGCGGTCGCGGATCGCGCCCAGCGGAAACGAGCGCGCGATAGGCCTCCCGCCGCGCCTGACCCGCATGCAGTCCGACGAAGAAACTGCGGACGTTCGTGCCGAGCGTGCGTACGCGGTATCCGCCTTCCTGAACCACGAGGGTTGGATAGCCTTCCTCGCCGATCATCTGGCCCATGCGCTCGAAATCCTTGGCGCGGTTGGACCAGCTTCCCGTGGGGTCGCCCCGCGCCGTGTCGAAGCCCGCGGCGACCACCAGATAGGTCGGCGCGAAGCGGCGGATGCGCTGCAGCGCCTGGCCTAGCGCCTCGCGGTGCTGGTCGGGCGTGATGCGTTCGGGGAGCGGAATATTTAAATTGTAGCCTGCGCCCGAGCCGATACCGGACTCATCCCGGAAGCCGGTGAAATAGGGATAAGCGAAGCTGGGGTCGCCGTGGATCGAAACCGTCAGCACGTCGGCGCGGCGATAGAAGATGTCCTGCTGCCCGTTGCCGTGATGGTAGTCGATATCGAGGATCGCGATGCGGCCGTAACGGCTCATATGGTTCGCTGCGATGGCGGCGTTGTTGAAATAGCAGAAGCCGCCGAAAACGCGCGACTCGGCGTGGTGCCCCGGCGGCCGCACAAGCGCATACGCCAGCGTTTCGCCTTCCAGCACCTCGTCCGCTGCCGTCAGCGTCACGTCGACGGCGGCGCGCGCGGCCTTGTATGCTGTCTCGTTCAGGGGGGTGAATGTATCGATACAGTAATAGCCGGCCAGCACGGTCTGGTCACGAGGTGGGCGTGCGGGGTTCCGCACGGGAAACACGTAAGGATAGATCGAGCGTTTCGTGCCGACCGAAAGCGAAGCCCGCCTGATGTAGTCGACCAGCCGACCGTCATGGACTGCCCTGATATGCCGGTCGGGATAGTGCGCGGGCGCCACCCGCTCGAACAGATTGGAAACCTCCAGCTCCGACAGAATGGATGAAATCCGGACCGGCGCCTCGACATACCCCCGGTCGTGGACGTGATGGATGGCGTGAGCCTCGTTGACCACGAGCACGATCTTGTCTGCCGTTTCGGCCGCCCCGACGCCTTTCTTCTTTGCTGTTGCGCGCTTGTGCTTTGGACCCCGCAGCTTGATCGGATCGTCCGTTATCGAAGTAACCACCATCTCCAGATACTCTGCGGAGACGATCTTCTTGTATTTCCGATCGAGGATCGCGCGCACGACTCCCCGTACCGTTTCGCGGGATGGCATTGTCTTCGACGCGAGCGGATCGAGAACCAGATATGGGGGATTGGTGTGTGCGGGCTCGATGGGCGTTTCGTATTTCGTGTTGATGATCGGCCGTGCGCCGTAGCGCTCATAGAAGGCGAGCCGGCGCTCGTTCTGCAGGCGGACTGCCGGGTCGGGACTGAGTGCCGGATCGTCGGGCAGGCTCTCGAAATAGAGCCCGTGCGCCTTGAGGGCGCTCGCTTCTTCGCGCACCCGCTCGTAAAGCGCCGCGCCAATACCCTGCCCGGTTACGCCGGGGGCGGCCGAAATCAGTTCGAGATAACAGAAGGCGAGGTCGGGGGCGTAGAGAAGCAGCGCGATGCCCCGCGTGCGGTCGCGCCCATCCTCGGCGACGAACAGCCGCGACACGAACCGGTGCTTCAACGGATCGCGAAGCTGTTCCGGCAGCTTGTCGATCTCAGCTTTCGACATGCCGGGAAACTGCGCGCGCATGATGTCCTGCGCCTCGGAGATCGCGTCCCGGTTGGCGGCGGTGGTGTCGTCGGCGACCTTGCGGATGCGAAGCATAAAAGGGCTGGATAAGATTGCGGATCAGCGGCTTATGGAACGGCGTCAGCGTCGCGGCAATCGGCGTTTGAAGTCTTGGTTTGCGGCCTACCGCTAACTGGCCCTCCAAAGCTTCCACAGTCTGGCGAGGGCGGAGACTTCCTGGGGAGAGCGAAACCACTCGTCCGATCGCTCCATCGCGGCAAGATAGGACGGTGCGAGGGCCAGCGGCATGAAGGCGAGGCGGATACCCGGCTCCAGCTCGCTTACCTTGGACAAAAGCGGACCGGCCAGTTCCGACGCCTCGTCGCGCAGTTGCTTCAGCACGGCGCGCACCGCTGTTTCGCGAGCGCAGCCCTGCGCCCGCTCGATTTCTGCAATCTCCGCCTGCGGAGCGAGATCGATTCCGTGCTCCCGGTCCGCAGGCAATCGCCGCATCATCTGCACGATGCCGTATGCGAGCCCCGCCTGGTCCGCCAACCTGGTGAAGTGCGCCGATGCTTCGCCCGCCGTAATGCGCGCTGCGAGATGGAAGACAGTGCCGTCGGTCTTGCCGAGCCAGGTCCGCAGCGCCCGCATGTCCGGCATGGCTTCACCGCCAATGTCAAAGGCCCGCGCGTCGACGAGGTCGCTTATGCGCGACGGATCGAGCCGCCGACGGAGAATCGTTTGCGCGAAAGAATCAGCGACCGGGTCGCCCGTGAGCCTCCCGTCTTTCGCCTCGCGCAACGCATCCCGCCACCACTGCAGCCGGATTTCGCCGAGCATGGGCTCGGTGACGGAACGCCCGATGCGTTCGAGCGCGGCGTTTGCCGCGTAAAGAGCGATCAGGTCGTCCCTGACGGAAGCCGGCGCGAAAAGCGCAGCAAGATAGCGGTCATGATCGTGGGTGCGCAGATCGGCGCGCGCCATCTCTTTCTGAGACGTCACCCCGATCACGATGACTTCGGATTGAAATCCGAAGTCTTGAACGTGATCGGATTTAAGGGTTGGAGCATGATGTCGTCCGAAAACCGCTTCACACTTTTCGGCATCATGCTCAGCCCACAGCGATCAGGGCAGCTGCGACGTCACGGTTTTCGGCAAACAGGATGTTGTAGGTGCGCGCGGCCGCGCCGGTATCCATGATTTCGATCCCGATCCCGGCCTTGCATAGGGCCGCGCCGATCACGGGATCGATTGCCGCCCGCGATGCGCCGGTTCCGACAATTAGATGGTCGACCCGACCGGCGTCATCGAGAACCGCCTGGATACTGGGCAGATCGATGCTCCCTGCCTCGGAAACATCCCAGCCGTAAATCCCGCTGGCGGTGATCAGAAGCGAGCCCTTGTGACTCATGCCGGCAAAGCGGAATCCGCCGTCGCCGTAGGCCTCGATGGCAGCACGCGCCGGAAAATGAGCGGCCTTGACCACAGGATTCAGACGCGCGCGGTGGCCGGAGGCTGCTCCTCAGCCGAAGACTGGGCCTCATCGCCCTCGACGCCAGCAGCCGACTTCCTGGGCACATCGGCTTCGCGGTTCAGCCCGATGACGTAAAGGAGCGGCGCCGCGACATACATCGACGTATAGGTGCTGACAGCCATGCCGAACAGCATCGCCACTGCAAATCCGCGGATCACCGGGCCGCCAAAGATGAACAGCGCAATCAGCGTGATCAGGATCGCCCCGGCCGTCATCACCGTGCGCGACATCGTCTGGTTGACCGACAGATCGATCAGCTCTTCGAGCGGCATCTTCTTGTATTTGCGCAAGTTCTCCCGCACCCGGTCGAACATCACCACCGTGTCGTTGATGGCGTAGCCAATCAGCGTCAGAAGCGCGGCGACGATCGTCAGATCGAAATCGATCTGGAACAAGGAAAACAGGCACACCGTGAGCAGGATGTCATGCGCCAGCGCGATCAGCGCCGCGACGGAGAACTGCCATTCGAAGCGGAACCAGACATAGAAAAAGATGCCTAGCGCTGCGACGCCAAGCGCCCAGATCGCAGACTCGATCAGTTCGCCGGACACCGTCGCACCGACGACCTCGACGCGTCTGATCTCGACATTGTCGCCGAGCGCACCCTGAATCTTTTCGGCCGTCCTTTGTTGTGCCGCTTCTCCCCCCGGCTGCTCTTCCACACGGATAAGAACTTCGGTCGGACTTCCAAATTCCTGAATCTGCACCTCGCCGAGATCGAGCCCTTCGATAGTCGAGCGGATTTCGGAGATATTCGCGGGTCCGTTGGGGGTGCCGATTTCGATCATGGTGCCGCCACGAAAATCGACACCAAGGTTGAGGCCGAGCGTCGCCAGCAGCGCGATGGTCGCGATGACAGTGATGACCGTCTCCGCAACAGCGATGCGCCAGTGCTTGACGAACTTGAACTTTGTGTTCGGCGGAACGAATTCGACCGGAAAGCGCATGGCGGACCTCTAGATCGGGATCGTTTGCGGGCGCGTCTGACGCAACCACGCGGCGATGAGATAGCGAGTGACGGTCGTCGCTGTGAAACCCGAAGCTAAAATTCCGATGCCGAGAGTGACTGCAAAACCGCGCACCGGGCCCGAGCCCATCAGATACAGAATCAGCGCCGCCAGCAGGCCGGTCATGTTGGTATCGAAAATCGTGCCGTAGGCCCGCGTGAAGCCGGCATCGAGCGCCGAGATCGGCGACTTGCCGGAGCGAAGCTCGTCACGTATGCGCTCATTGATGAGAACGTTCGCATCGACGGACATGCCCATGGTCAGCACGATACCGGCTATACCCGGCAGGGTCAGCGTTGCCTGGAGAAGCGACAGCGCCGCGACGAGGAAAGCGAGGTTTACCAGAAGCGCGACAATGGCGAAAAAGCCGAACAACCCGTAGCCAATGATCATAAAGACCGCGACGCCGACAAAACCGATCGCCATGGCTTCGATGCCCGCTTCGATCGAGTCCGCTCCGAGGCTCGGTCCGACCGTGCGTTCCTCGATCGGTGTCAGCTTTGCGGGCAATGCGCCGGAACGCAGGAGTACGGCAAGATCGTTTGCTTCCTGAACCGTGAAATTGCCGCTGATCTGGCCGGAGCCGCCGATAATGTGCTCCCGGATGACCGGCGCGGAGATCACCTTGTCGTCCAGCACAATCGCGAAGGGTAGACCGACATTTTCCTGCGTGACGCGACCGAACCGGCGCGCGCCGTTCGCGTCGAAGCGGAACGTCACCACGGGCTCGTTCGACTTCGAGTCGAACGAAGGCTGCGCGTCCACGAGGCTTTCGCCGCTGACCAGTGTTGCCTGCTTCACGACCCAGGGCTGGGGAATCGCATCGGTTGACATCAACAGAACGCTGCCCGGCGGTGCACGCTTCGATAGCGCCACTTCCTGCGCGTTGGCCTGCGAATCGACCATCTTGAACTCGAGCTTGCCGGTTTCGCCCACCAGCGCCTTGAGGCGTCCGACATCGGTGATGCCCGGAACCTGCACCAGAATCCGGTCCCTGCCCTGCCGCTGGATCGTGGGCTCAGTTGTGCCAAAGGCGTCGATGCGCCGCCGCACAGTTTCAATCGAGGCTTCGATAGCGTGGTTCACACGCTGCGTCAGACCCGGTTCGGTGATTGTCAGGGAGATCCCGTTGGCGCCATTCTCGACGACGTCCATGTTCGCGCCGACTGCGCCGGTGAAGGCATTGCCAGAGAGCGGGGTCGCGATCTCCTTCAGCGCCTTGAGCGCGGCTTCGCGTTGGGCGGGATCCCGGATGATCACCGTAACGCGTCTCTGGTCGGGCGCCTGGCGCAAATCCGTGTAGCCGATGCGGGCACGGCGCAGCGTGTCGCGGACCTGTCCGGTGATGTCGTTGACCCAATCGGCAACGAGTTCCTTCTCGTCCATGCTGTAGAGCAGATGCGCGCCGCCCTGCAGATCGAGCCCGAGATGAACGCGCTTCTGCAGGACTTCCGGCAACGCCGACACCACCGATGGCGGCAGAACGCTCGGCAGCGCAAGCAGCATCCCGATCAAGCAGATGCCGAAAATCAACGCATACTTGGCTCTAGAAACATGCAGCATCGGCTAAATGGCTCCGGAATATCTCATTGCTTGCATCCGCCGGGTCGTCGGACCAGCTGTATCAGGTCGCCGTGACCGGCTCGGTCTTCGAGCGGACTTCGGAGATCGTACCGCGTACGATTTTGACCTTCACGCCCTCAGCGATCTCGACCTGGATTTCGTCGTCTTCTGCCCGGATCACCTTGCCGATAATGCCTCCGCTCGTCACCACCGTATCGCCGCGGCGCAACGCAGCCACCATGTCGCGGTGATCCTTGAGGCGCTTCTGCTGGGGCCGGATGATAAGAAAATACATGATCGCGAAGATCATGATGAACGGCAGCATCGAGATGAGGAAACTTCCGCCGCCTCCGGAGGGTGCGGCCTGCGCGAATGCCGGCGTGATGAAATCCATCGATGTCTGGTCCTAGTGCGGGCGCCGACGCGTCATCTGCTATGCCGAACGGGGAAGCGGATCGATGATGCGCTGCGCAAGGGATACGCGGGACCGGCCGGGGCCAGTCTGCGCACGAATTGGGCGGAATATAATCGGACGTACGGCCAATGCAAACTTAAGGACGCGCAATGACCCGGCTTTCCTGACGCAGGCCAGCTGTCGTAAACGCTGAGCCGACAGGAGCCGATCATGACATTCCGTATCGCCCAGTCCTTGAGGCGGATCGCCGACGCACTGGAACGCGCGCTGCCACCGCAGGCGGATCGGATACAATTCGATCGCGCGGACGCCTTTGTCTGGAACAGATCGCCCGAGAATTTCGAGCCTGTTCCGCGCGTCAACCGCGTGCCCCTCGGCCTGCTGAAGGGGATTTCACGCCAGCGCGACCTGCTCGTCGAGAACACGCAGCGTTTCGCCAGGGCGCTCCCCGCAAACAACGCTCTGCTTTGGGGTGCGCGCGGCATGGGAAAGAGTTCGCTGATCAAGTCGGTCCACGCCGCCGTGAACGACGATCCCTCGATCGGGGCGCGATTGAAACTGATCGAAATTCATCGCGAAGACATTCAAACGCTGCCGCGCTGTTTGGCTCTCTTGGGACAAGCGCCCCAACGGTTCGTTCTGTTTTGCGACGACCTCTCCTTTGAGACGGAGGACACGGCTTACAAGTCGCTGAAAGCGATGCTGGAGGGCGGCATCGAGGGACGGCCTGACAATTTGGTGTTCTACGCAACGTCGAACCGGCGGCACCTGATGCCGCGCAGCATGATGGACAATGAACGCGCAGACGCGATCAACCCTGGCGAGGCTATCGAAGAGAAGGTCTCCCTCTCGGACCGGTTCGGCCTGTGGATCGGATTTCACGCGTGCACACAGGACGATTACCTTGAAATGGTCCATGCGTATGCGGAGCATTTCGGCCTAGACCATCCGGTCGAGAAACTGGATACCGAAGCGCTCGAATGGTCGCGCATGCGCGGCTCCCGCTCAGGAAGGGTCGCGTGGCAATTCATCCAGGATCTGGCCGGTGGGCTCGGACGTCGCCTCGACGGGGCATAATCGCGGCACGGGCGCTACCGTCTGATACCGATTGTGAGCCAGTACTCGCGAGGAACGCAGACGCCAAGTTCCGTCGGAAACCCGTCGTGAAATTCTATGAAATCGCGCTTCAGTTCGGCGCGGCGACCCTCGTCGAGATTCGCCGCAAGCGACTTGGTGGGGCCGTAGCTGTTCACGAAGGTATCCCAGGCAGCCTCGCCGCTCGGCTCGCGATAATAGGACGTACCCCGCTCGAACTTGAGGTCGAAGTGATCGCCCAGCAGCTCGCGGATGCGTTCGGTCTTGCCCCACTCGAACGGAGAGGGCGGAGGGGGTGAAGGCGGCGGCGGCATGTAGGGCTTCATGACCATGAACATCTTGAACAGATTGCCGTCCGAAAGCCACGTCGTCAGGCCTATGCGGCCGCCTTTGCGACAGACCCTCGCCAGTTCGGCGGCGGCGGCCTCGGGACGGCTCGCAAACATGACGCCGCATGTTGAGACGACAGCGTCGAACTCGCCGTCGCCGAAAGGCAGCTTCTCGGCGTCGCCAATGCGGTAATCGATCGCAAGACCTTCCGCCTTTGCGCGCTCGGCCGCCGCGTCGATCAGATCGGGCCCGATATCGACACCGACCACCTCGGCGCCGCGCCGCGCCACGCCGCGCGAGGTCCAGCCTGTCCCGGTTGCGAGATCGAGAACGCGCTCGCCAGGTTTCGGATCGAGGCGCAGGACGCAATGCTCGATGGAATCGGCGATGCCGCTGCTGATCTTATCGTAGCGCGCGCCCCCTGCGTTCCAAACCGAGGCGGACTTCTCGTTGTGCGGCTGGATCGTGCCTGCCATGCCCGGCGCTCCATCGCGTCCGCGAAGGGCTTCTTCGCAGAACCACGGAAGCATATCTGGGACACAGGCGGAAGGCGTGTCCAGAGCGACCGCGCCGTCTCTGGCGCAGGCGTGTTTTCTGGCGAGGCGGCTCGGCAAACGCTGAGCGCAAAAATGAAGCGCCTCCGGAGGAGAAGGGTCCGGAGGCGCTTCCTCAGCCCGGATCGATGGATCTAGGCGTCTTTCATGTATTTCGTCGGGTCGACGGGACGCGAACCCTTGCGCAGTTCGAAATGAACTTGCGGCTGGCTCACCGAACCCGAACTGCCTGCTTTCGAGATGATCTGACCCCGGCGAACCTTATCGCCGCGCTTGACCATGATGTCGTCGTTATGAGCGTAGGCCGAGACCCAGTTGTTGGCGTGGCGGATCAGGATCAGCTTGCCATAACCCTTGAGCTCGCTGCCGGCATAGGCGACCACACCATTCTCGGCCGCCTTGACGGACGTACCTTGTGGCACGGCGACATTGATGCCGTCATTGTGCGAGCCGTTGGGCTTGGTGCCGAATTCGGAGATGACCTTGCCTTTGACTGGCCAGCGGAAGCTGTTTCCCGTCATGGGCTCGGGTTCTGGCAGCGACGCGTTGCGCTGCACGGGACGTTCCTGGTCTGCGCCGCTCACGGATCCTGAAGCATCCGCGTTGGCAAGAACGACATTGCCCTTGCGACCGCGATCCTGATTGGCTGCAGGGGCTGGAACGGAACCGGCGGCCGCGAGCCGGACAGGTTTTGCTTCCTGAGCAGGCGGCTCGATGGCGACTGCCTTGACAACGCGCACGGCAGGCGATCCGGCATTGTTGCCGGCAACGGCGCGCTCGACGCGCGCAGGCGCGGACTTGCCGGATTTGCCCGGCACCTTCAACACCTGACCCATGCGAAGCGCGCTGTCGACCGTCAGGTCGTTATGGGAGGCAAGCTCACGCGGTGAAATTTTGTGACGACGTGCGACGCCATAAAGCGTGTCGCCGCTTTCCACCCGGTGGCTGGCCGCGAATTTTCGCGACTGCGGCTCGCCACGATCCGCCTCGAACGCCTTGCGGGGCGAGATTGCCGGCGGCGAATAGGCGGCCTGCTGGACCTGCGGAGCGGGGGCCGAATTCTGGTAGTTGGCGTACGGGTTCGGTTCGGGCTGCGAGCCGATCGGCGGCAGGGGGCGGCTCGCAATCGCACCGGGCTGCCCGCCGGCGTTTCCGCCGCCATAGACCGACTGACTCGGAACGGGCCCGACAGAGGCAGTCGCCATCGGATCCGCCTGATCTGATTTGGCCAGCCCGAATGAAGGAAAATCAAAACGGGACGTGCTGCTGCTGCAACCTCCGAGAGCCGACAAAGCGGCTACGGCCACGCACATGCCGGCGCAATTCAGCGCGCGGCTGCGGTACGCAAGATACTTCATGATACCCGCCCCTGGTACGCAATACTCAACTGCGATGAGTAAAGCGCGCCGCAGGTAAACAAGCGCTTAAGCGTTAATGCCCCGAGCGACTTTATCGCCGCTTCACGCGTCCCTGGACCAACGGTACGAAACGGACAGGCAATAGCGTCGTTTGCTCGAAGGTCGTTCCCGTACGCCTGAGCCGGACAAGCACCTGGGTTTCGCGCGTTTCGCCGAGCGGCATGAGGAGACAGCCTGCGGGTTTCAGTTGATCCAGCAGCATCGACGGCGGCTCGTGTGCGGCCGCCGTGACGATAATCCGATCATAGGGACCCTTAGGCGGCCAGCCGATATGTCCATCGCCGATGATGGTCGTGACATTATCGATGCCGATCTGCTTGAGGCGCCTTTCGGCCGTCCGCTGAAGCTCGCGATATCGCTCAATCGAATAGACGTGGTGACACAGCTTGGCGAGGACCGCCGCCTGGTAGCCTGAGCCAGTACCGATTTCCAGCACCGTATGCTGCGGCTCGGTCTCCAGCTGTTCGGTCATGAAGGCGACAACGAAAGGCTGCGAAATCGTTTGCCCGCAATCAATCGGGAGGGCGATGTCCTGATAGGCCTCATCGAGAAAGGCCGGATCGACGAACAGCTCGCGCGGGATCTGTTCGATAGCGCGCAGCACGCGCGTATCGTGGATGCCGCGCTTCCGCAATTGCATGATGAGGCCGATGCGATCGTGCTCAGTCACCATCGGACGGCCGGACCTCGAAAGCCGATGCACCGCCGGCAATGCGTGACGCCCCGCCTGCCGCTGCGCGGATCATCCCGCGATTCGGCGTCGTTGTCCGGCTGTTGAGGCATTCGCTTCAAGCGCGGCGCGAAGCCGCCCACAGGTTTCGTCATGGGTGAAGTCGAGATGCAGCGGCGTCACCGATATGCGCCCCGAATAGACTGCCCAAAGATCCGTTCCCTCGGGCGGATCGGAACGCCGCCGCTCGTACCCGATCCAGTAATAGGCGTGGCCGCGCGTGTCGGTGCGGTCGTCGATCCGCAACAATCCCGGATCGCGCTGACCCTGAACCGTCACGTTGATGCCGCGCACGTCCTCTGGCGCACAATCCGGAAAGTTGACGTTCAGGACGACTCCCTCGGGCCAGCCCGCAGCCAACAGATCGCGGATCAGCTCCGGTCCGTGCCGAAGCGGCGTGTTCCAGTCGATTCCCTCGATACCTCTTTCGCCGAGCGCGAGGCTGAGCGCGACGGAGGGCACGCCCAGCAGCGATCCTTCGATCGCGCCGGCCACCGTGCCCGAATAAGTGATGTCGTCAGCCATGTTCTGACCGATGTTGATGCCCGACAGGATCAGATCGGGAGGCTCGTCCTTCATCAGATAGCGCACGCCCATGATGACGCAGTCCGTCGGCGTGCCGCGCACCGAGTAGATGCGGTCGGCGACCTGCCGGCAGCGCAGCGGCTCGTGCAGAGTCAGCGAATGCGACGCGCCGGACTGGTCGGTGTCCGGGGCGACGACCCAGACGTCGTCGCTGATTTCTGCCGCGATATCGCGCAGCGTATCAAGCCCGGCCGCGCCGATACCGTCGTCGTTGGTCAGGAGTATGCGCATCAGGCGATTGCCTCGATCTTTTCCAGTCCGCCCATATAGGGCTTCAACGCGTCCGGTATCGTGACCGACCCATCCGGCTCCTGATAATTTTCGAGGATTGCGACCAGCGTCCGGCCAACGGCAAGACCGGAGCCGTTGAGTGTATGCACGAAGCGCAAATCCTTGGCGTCCTTGGGCCGGTAGCGCGCGTCCATGCGCCGCGCCTGGAAGTCGCCGCAGGTCGAGCAGCTGGAAATTTCTCGATAGGCGCCCTGCCCCGGCAGCCAGACCTCGATGTCGTGCGTCTTGCGCGCGCTGAAGCCCATATCACCGGTCGCGAGCATAACGACGCGATAGGCAAGGCCGAGGCGCTTCAGCACTTCCTCGGCGCAGGACGTCATGCGTTCGAGTTCGCCATCAGAGTTTTCCGGGGTCG
Organism: Methyloligellaceae bacterium; assembly: GCA_046717125.1. Classification (GTDB taxonomy): domain Bacteria; phylum Pseudomonadota; class Alphaproteobacteria; order Rhizobiales; family Methyloligellaceae; genus JBKJVQ01. The sequence continues at coordinate 2,102 of JBKJVQ010000122.1, read as the reverse complement.
TGATCGAGACAAGTTCGACCTTCGAGAACTGGTGCATGCGGATCATGCCACGCGTATCGCGCCCGGCTGCACCGGCCTCCGCGCGAAAGCACGGCGTCCAGGCCGTATAGCGCAGAGGGAGCTGGCCTTCGTTGAGGATCGACTCTCGCGCAAGGTTCGTGAGGGGGACTTCGGCGGTGGGGATAAGCCAAAAGTCGTTCGCGGTCGCGAACAGATCGTCGGCGAATTTTGGCAACTGACCGGTTCCGACCAACGCCTCGGAACGCACAAGCGCCGGCGGTACGATTTCCGTGTAGCCAAACTCCTCCGTATGCAGATCGAGCATAAAGTTTGCGATGGCACGCTCGAGCCGCGCCAGAGCGCCCTTCAGCACGACGAAGCGCGCGCCGGAGAGTTTCGAGGCGGCCTCGAAATCCATCTGACCAAGGGTTTCGCCGAGTTCGAAGTGCTGGCGCGCGTTGTTCAGGCGGCGCGGTTCGCCAATTTCGCGCAGCACCTTGTTGGCGCTTTCGCCCCCGACCGGTACGTCCGCGAGAGGCGGATTGGGAAGCGTGGAGAGCAAGGTCTCAATCTGAGCGGCGAGGCGCTTTTCCTCGGCTTCTCCCGCCGCCATCGCGTCTTTGAGCGCGGCCACTTCCGCGATTAGTTCGGCCGCCCGGGCCTCGTCGCCAGTCGCTTTCGCCTTGCCGACCTCCTTCGAGGCGGCGTTGCGGCGGGTCTGGATGTCCTGCAGCCTCTGCGTCGCCGCACGCCAGCTTTCGTCGAGCGCCAGGATTTCTGCCGCGCGCGGTTCCGCGCCGCGCGCCTTCAGGCTCGCATCGAGCGCGTGGGGTTCCTTGCGGATCCATTTGATGTCGAGCACGGGCCACTCCCTTTCCGCCCTCTTACGATGCGGGTGGGGAACCCGTCCAGCGCGGTGGGTCGCGCGGCCGGTTGGGAATTCGCCGGTCTCTATTCCGCTGGGCTGGCTTCCAGGGCGAGCGCTGCGTCCCGCTTCTTCTCGGCCATGCGCACGCAGATGATCGAAATTTCGTAAAGAAGCAGCGTCGGGATCGCGAGACCGATCTGGCTGATAACGTCGGGCGGCGTCAGGAAGGCGGCGACCGCGAAAATCCCCACGATGGCGTAGCGCCGCTTCGCCTTGAGCCCTTCGGACGTGACGATGCCTGCGCGTCCGAGCAGCGTCAGCAGCACCGGCAACTGGAAGCAGATGCCGAAGCCGATGATCAGCGCCATGATCAGGCTGAGATATTCGCTGACGCGCGCGGTGAGCTGGATCTGCACCTGTCCCTCGCCGCCAGGTTGCTGCATCGACAGGAAAAAGCCCATCGCCAGCGGCATGATGAGGAAATAGACCAGCGCCGCGCCGAGAAGGAAGAGGACGGGCGTCGCGATCAGGAACGGGAGGAAAGCCGATCGCTCGTTGCGATACAGACCCGGCGCGACGAACATGTAGATCTGCGACGCGATCACCGGAAACGCGAGCACAAACGCGCCGAACAGCGCCAGCTTTACCTGCGTCAGGAAAAACTCCTGCGGCGCGGTGTAGATCATCTCGATCGGCGTATCGACGCCGGCAGCGAGCCGGTAGGGCCAGAGCAAGAGATTGTAGAGGGGCCTCGAGAAATAGAAGCAGAGGGCAAAGGCGACGGCGATCGCGGCAAGCGACCAGATCAGCCGCCGCCTGAGCTCGACGAGATGCTCCATTAACGGCGCCTTGGTGGCCTCGATCGCCGCCTGATCGACCTTGCTCACGGCGCGCCCTCCTCGATCTTCTTGGCGCGCGGCTTCTTGGGCGGAGTTGCTTTGGGCGACGCAGGCTTAGCAGCAGCGGCCTTCGCCGTGCTGGCCTTGGGCTTCTTGGTGCGTGGTTTCGGCGTAGCCTTGGGTGGCGGCTCGGGCATGGGTGGGGGCGTGACCGCTGGGATCGGTTCGGCGGGCGTCGGCATCATAAGCGGCTTATCGACGGTTCCGCGCAGATTCACGTTGGATGCCTGCGCATGAATATCCTGCATGGCTTTGCGCACCTCGTCGATCTCGCTGTCGCGCACCGCGTCTTCGAACTGGTGCTGAAAGTCGCTCGCCATCGCCCTGAGCTTGCC
>JBKJVQ010000121.1:0-43670 GCA_046717125.1 Methyloligellaceae bacterium | reverse complement strand
GGGAAGGACCGCAGTTCGAACTCGTCGAACGCGCCGCCATTCCTCGGCTCGAAGAACAGATCGAAATTGAAGAAGCCGGTGTCGATCGGCCCGTTCGCCAGCCGGAACGCGTTCGGATCAACATTGCCGCGCACCTGCACGACCGTGATGCCATCCGGCTGGAACGTCCCGGGCAGGGAGTTTGTGTTGCTCACAAGGCACGTCTGTCACGCCCGACACGTTGCCATCGATGCGGAAAATGTCCGAGCGCGAGCCCGGGCCGCCAAGGAAGGCGTCGACGGCGAGGAAGCTGCCGGCTTCATATTCGAGATCGATGCCGCCCGGCGTGTTCGAGATCGTGAACAGATCGCCCACCGCGCCGTCGAGCAGCGAGATCGTGCCGAAGTTCTGGAACGTCTCCAGCTCGACGAACTGCACCATCTCGTCCACGCCGGCATTGGTCGCCGTATCGACGATACCGCCCACTTCGTTGGTGAAGAGGTCGTTGCCGAGACCGAACAGGGACGTGCCGGAAGCCTGGAACACGCCGCCCGACTGGTTGACGAACAGATCGTTTTCCTCGGTCAGTTCGACGAAGCCGGTGATCGTACCGGCGTTGAAAATGGAGGTCGCGCCGGGAAAGGCGGATATCGCGAGACCGGAGCGCGCCGAGATTTGTCCGCCGGCGAGGTTCCGTATGATTGAAGAGACGCTGCTATTGGCGCGGATGCCTATCTCATCGCCGAAGACCGAGCCGGAGTTGATGACTTCGCTTGAGCCGTCCGAATCGGCGTTGATGCCTCTGCCGAAGCCCCCGGCGTCCACCGTGATGTTGCCGCTATTGAAGATGCTGACTTGAGCACCCTCGGCGGAGATGCCGTCGCCGTCTGCTCCGGCGTTCATGGCGATGTCGCCGCTATTGACGATCGAGATCGAGCTGGCGCCTTCTGCAAGCGCGAAAATGCCGGTCCCAAAAGTTGCCGAGTTGACGGCGACGTCGCCGCTGTTGGCAATCGTTATGTCGCTTCCACCGCCATATGTACGGGCATAGATGCCGTAACCGTTTGCGCCGCTGGTTACGGAGATATTCCCGCTGTTGACGATGCTGATGGGGCTTCCGCCGCGAAGGGGGCCGGCTGAGTCACCGTCCGTTTCGGCGCGAATGCCGTAGCCGTCTTCTCCGGCGGTTACGACGATATCGCCGCTGTTGGTAACGACGATGGGGTTGTTGTATTTTTCTGTGAAGGCGGAGATGCCCGCGCCATCCTCGCCTGCGGACACGGTGATATTTCCGCTGTTCTCCACCAGGACGGAGCCGTCGTATTTTTGCGCTGCGGCATAAATGCCGTAGCCGTTGCTGACTGCGGTCACGCTGATGTCGCCGCTGTTCGCAACACTGACCGCGCTGTTGTCACCGTCAGAAGTGGCATAAATGCCGTAGCCGTCATTGGACGCGCTATGATGATCGCGATCGGGCTGTCGTCGCCCTCGGAATGGGCATAGAGGCCGTAGCCGTCATCGGACGCGTTGACGGAAATCGCACCCGAATTGACGATCGTGATCGGGCTGTTTTCGTCATTCGTGTAGGTGCGCACGCCGAAAGCTTGGCCGGCATTGTTAATCGCGGTGAGGTCGCCGCTGTTGTCGACCGTGATGTAGCTGCCGTCGCCACTTGTCTCCAGATCTATGGCGTTGCCCGCATTGTTGGTGCGGTCGTTGGCGTTGACGCAGACGATCGGCTGATACGTGTTGATGGCGATCGGCGCATTGCCGCCGGGGCACGACACCTGCGCGGCGGCCGGCGTCACCACCAGAGCCGGCAGCACAAACAGGGAAGACGCCAGCGCAGTTCCTAGCAGCAGAGCGCAACGGCGACGTTTTTGCTCCCCGTTCAGGGTTCGGACGGCGCGCAATGTCGCAGGCGCAGCGCGGCGGCCCGCGCGGTCCGGTTGGCGGTACATCGGTAATCCCCCAAGCGCCCCAACGTCCGAAACGATTCCGAACGCAACGCTCTGCGCTCATTTTAGCGCAAACAGTCCGCGCGTGCCCCAGATCAAATGATATCCACACAGAGCTTCCTCGGCCCTGTTGCAGAAAAACCACGCCGGCGCGCTACCCCAGCCGCTCAAGAACGACAAAACTCATATCGAACTGGTCGCGCGGGCCCGCCGGAACACCTTCGCGGGAGACCTCCCGCCACGCAGTCCTGTCGAACTCCGGGAAGAACGTGTCGGCCTCCGGGGACCCGTGGATCTCGGTCCAGTGAATGCGATCCGCGCGCGGCAGCGCCTCGCGGAATATGCCCGCCCCGCCGATCACCATGATTTCGGCCGCGCTCCTCGCTTCCGCCAGAGGCTCTGCCTGCGTCAGCGCATCGTCGAGCGATCGCGCCACGATCGCGCCTTCGGCATCGATGTCGTGCGAGGTGACGACGATATTGTCCCGGCCATCGAGCCCTTTGCCGAGTGACTCGAACGTGCGCCGCCCCATGATGATGGGCTTGCCCATCGTCACGCGCCGGAAATAGCGGAAATCCGTCGGCTGCTTCCAGGGCAGATGCCCGTCCTTGCCGATCGCACCATTCTCCGCGACGGCGACGACGAGCGTTATGGTCATGTCTCGATCCGACGCCACCTAGACCGCCACTTGCGCCTTGATATGCGGATAGGGCTCGTAACCCGACAAGGCGAAATCCTCGAACGCAAAATCCGTCAGCACACGCACATCCGGGTTCAGCGCCATGCGCGGCAGCGGACGCGGCGAGCGCGAGAGCTGGATATCCGCCTGCTCCAGATGGTTCAGGTAGAGATGTGCGTCGCCGAGCGTATGCACGAAGTCGCCGGGCTCGTACCCCGTCACCTGGGCGACCATCAGCGTCAGCAGCGCATAGGAGGCGATGTTGAACGGCACGCCGAGGAACACGTCCGCCGAGCGCTGATAGAGCTGGCAGGACAGTCGGCCCTCCGCGACATGGAACTGGAACAGGCAGTGACACGGCGGCAGCGCCATCTGGCCAATATCCGCCGGGTTCCAGGCGCTGACGATGTGGCGGCGCGAATCCGGGTTGCGTTTGATACCTTCCACGATAGTGGCGATCTGGTCGATCGTGCGCCCGTCCGGCGCCGCCCATGAGCGCCATTGCTTGCCATAGACCGGGCCGAGCTCGCCGTGCTCGTCGGCCCATTCGTCCCAGATCGTCACGCCATGCGCATTGAGCGAGCGCACATTGGTCGATCCGTGCAGAAACCAGAGCAGTTCGTGAATGATCGAGCGGACATGCAGCTTCTTGGTCGTCACCAGCGGAAAGCCGTCCGCGAGATCGAACCGGATCTGATGGCCGAATACCGACACAGTGCCAGTGCCGGTGCGGTCCATCTTGCGCACGCCGTCGTCGCGGACGCGCTGCAGCAGATCGAGATAGGCGCGCATGGGACCTCGGTCAGGACGCCGAATCGTTAACCGTCATCCATATGAACACTTATAGGCGCGGCGGCGTTTCGTGAAACGCCCGCGATCCGCTTTCTCCCCAGCCGTTCGCGAACTCCGTTTTGCCGGTCTCCTCACCTGGGTCTATAAGGGTTGGGTGAGTTCCTCGATCATCGGGTGCGTTCCCATGCGTATCGCCCTTGCATCCCTCCTGTGTCTTGGCCTTGCCGCGCCCGTGGCGGCGGAGGAATTTTTGCCCCTCACCATGGGTGACGCGCGGGACATCGCGCATGACGCCGGCGTGGCCGAGATCGACGAAATCGAACTCGATGACGGCATCTGGGAAATTGAGGGCCGCGACCGCAAAGGTAACGACGTGGAGCTCGATATCGACCGGATGACGGGCGAGATCGTCAAGGCGAAACGCGACTGACCGAATCTCCCGCCCCATCCCGCAGGAAGCCGGCGCGTGCTGGGAAGCCAGGAGCCGTGAAGGCGGAAGCCTCTCCGCCGGCCGCGCCGCGCGTTTCCAGGGTCCCTGCCCTCAAGCAACGCATCCGCAGCCTCTATCTCGGCCAGAGCCACGAAGCGCGGCTGTTTCGCTACGGCTTGGTCGCGTTCGACGTGTTCTCCCTGATCTATTTCGTTGGCCTGTCCTTCTTTGAAGACGCCCCCCTTCTGATCGGGATTGATATCGCGCTCGGCCTCGTCATCGTGGCCGATCTTCTGGCGCGCTACTGGATCGCGCCGGAAAAGCCGCCCTTCCTGAAGGATCTGACCAACTGGGCCGACATCATCGTCCGCCAGCCTGTTCGCGCCGCTGTTTTTCGAGGACCTGCTTTTCCTGCGCGCCCTGCGGGCGATACGGCTGCTTCGGTCTTACCACCTCATGCGCGACCTGAAGTCCGACAGCGTCTTCATTCGGCGCAACGAGGAACTGCTCCAGAGCATCATCAACGTCGTGGTGTTTCTGTTCTTCACCACAGGCGTCGTTTACGCGCAGCAAAAAGGACAGAACCCCGACATTCTCACTTGGATCGACGCGCTCTATTTCACGGCGACGACACTCACGACCACCGGATTCGGCGATGTAACCCTAAAAGGCGACGTAGGCCGTCTGCTTTCGATTGTCATCATGGTCGTCGGCGTCGCCCTGTTCCTGCGTCTGTTGCAGGCGATTTTCCGGCCGCACAAGGTGAAGCACCGATGCCCCGATTGCGGGCTGATCCGCCACGACGTAGACGCCGTGCATTGCAAAGCCTGCGGCAAGGTCCTGAATATCGAGGATGAGGGCGCGACTTGACCACTTAACAAATGATGCGTCCTGTAAGCACTGATGGAAGGGGTTCATGGACGCCATGGTCGAACCGGCCCGCTCAATTCCAGCCGCCCGACGGGAGCACCCGCGCCTGCCGACGGAAGACTATCTCGACCAGCTTCATGGGCGTCTGAAAACGATTTGCGACGGCGAGGTCGCGTCCTACATCCCGGAGCTTGGCAAGATCGATCCCGACGCCTTCGGCATCGCCTTGGCGACCGTCGATGGCCGCGTCTACACGGTCGGTGACTGCGCGCTCGAGTTTACCATCCAGTCGGTCTCGAAGCCTTTCATGTACGGCCGCGCGCTGGAGCGCCTCGGGCGTGACGCCCTTTTGAAAGCGGTCGGCGTGGAGCCGACGGGTGAGGCATTCAATTCCATCGTGCTCGACGAGGTCGCCAACCGGCCCTTCAATCCCATGGTCAATGCCGGCGCGATCGCCATCGCCGCCCTAATCGACGGCGACACTTTGCAAGAGCGGTCAAGGAACATGCTCGCCGTCTTCGCCGACTTTGCGGGGCGCGATCTCGGCATCGACGAGGCGGTCTTCCGCTCCGAACAGGCGACCGGCCACCGCAACCGCGCGATCGCCTGGATGATGCTGAACACGGGGATGATCGGCCGCCCGCCGGAGGAGGTTCTGGACCTTTATTTCCGCCAGTGCTCGGTCAACGTCACGTGCCGCGATCTTTCGATCATGGCGGCGACGCTTGCCAATCACGGCATCAACCCGGTGAGTGGCCGCGCGGCGCTCGCCCCTGAGCATGTGCGCGACGTCCTCTCGGTGATGCACAGCTGCGGCATGTACAACTATGCCGGACAATGGTCCTACGAAGTGGGCATGCCGGCGAAAAGCGGCGTGTCGGGCTGCATCGTCGCCGTCATGCCGGGACAGATGGGACTTGCGATCTTCTCGCCGCGCCTCGATGCGCACGGCAACAGCGTCCGGGGAATCCGGGTGTGCCAGGAAATGTCGAAGACGTTCGAACTGCATGCATTCGACAGCCGGCCGAGCGCGGGAAGCATCGTGCGGCGCGAGTATGACGCCGCCACGGTGCGGTCGCAGCGCCTTCGTACGCCACGCGAGCGCGCCATTTTGGCGGCGGAGGGGTCGCGCATCGTTGTCCTCGAACTGCAGGGCACGCTCTATTTCGGCGCAACCGAGTGCCTGTTGCAGCGCATTTCGGCGCTCGCGGCAGATGCGCTGTTTGTGATCGTGGACATGCACCGGCTGAACCTCGCGGACAAATCATCATGCCAAACCGTCGCCGGCATGGCGCAAGCGATGTCGGGAGATCCCTGCCGGATGCTGTTCGCCGGGCTCGATGCGACGGGCCCGTTAGGGGTGCTGCATGACGCGCTCGCCGAAGCCGGGGAGACCGTCTACGCCGACGCCGATGCGGCTCTGGAATGGTGCGAAGACGAATTGCTGGGGCCATTGCGGCGCATCAGGGGCAACACGAAATACGCGCTCTCCGAGCTGGACATCCTGCAGGGCCTCGACGCCGCCGACCTCAAGAGGCTCGAATCCATAGTCCGGCCGCTTCTGTTCGAGCCCGGCCAGACGATCATTCACGAGGGCGATGCCGCAAGGCTGTTCTTCGCCATCGCCAAAGGCACGGTCAGCGTGCGCATCCGCGTTCCGGGTCCGGACGGCAACCGCATGCGGCGCGTCGCCTGTATCGGACCGGGCCTCACATTCGGGGAAATGGCGCTCCTCGACGGGCGCCCGCGGTCAGCCGACGTGATCGCCGACGAAATGGTCGTCTGCTACGGGTTTGCCGTAGAGCAGCTCCGCGAAGTGGCAGCGGACGCACCCCATATTCTCATCGCTATCCTGAGCAACCTCACGCGCGAATTCTCAGAACGCCTGCGGCATGCGAACGCCGAAATCCGGTCCCTTGAATAGCGGCTGCCCGGAGGTCGGGGGCAGCGCCCATTGATAACCTTTTTTTCGCCGCTGCAAGCGCTTATATAGCTGCTGCCGGTGGCGACACCGGCTATGGCGATAAATGGGCGTTGTAATAAACCTTTCGGACCCGGGGGCGGTACCCGGCGCCTCCACCACTTCAGAAATCTGAAGTCGGAAATCAGAAGTCAAAAGATTTCCGATTTCCGGCTTCCAACTTCCGGTTTCTGAAGCGGCGGGGGCGAAACAGGATCGACGAGGGTGTAAAGGACGTGCTTTTGCTCGGCATGGTACCGCCGTTATCGGGCCAATCGAATAGTTGCCAATGACAACTATGCGGAGGTTCGTCTCGCTGCGTAGCGGCGCGACAACCTGAACATCAAGTCCTGACCCTTCGCCGGGATCAGGCGCGGTTCGGAGGGCACCGGGCAACAGAAGCCCTCCACTTTATTGACGAGGGGCACTCCCAGCGCTGTGGCCGGCGGGGGAACGACGGGTAAGATGGCGGAAGATCAGATCCGTTACGATCGCCTGACCCAGGACGCGCTGCGCAGCGTGATCCGGACGGTCCTGACCCATGTCTACAAAAACGGCCTGCCCGGTCAGCACCACTTCTTCATCGCCATCGACACGACGGCTGACGGCGTTTCCGTATCGAAGCGCCTGAAGGAGCAATATCCCGAGGAAATCACCATCGTGCTTCAGTACCAATTCTGGGATCTGGCGGTGCATGACGAGCGCTTCGAGGTGAAGCTCTCGTTCAACAATATTCCCGAAAAGCTGGTCGTGCCCTACTCGGCGATCAAGAGCTTCTTCGATCCCAGCGTCCAGTTCGGGCTTCAGTTCGGCCAGCCGCCCGGTCCCGCCAACGATGCGCGCAAGGAGCCCGCCGCGCTGATCGGGAATGCCGCGGCCGAATCCGATGCCGTCCCGGTAGCAGCCAACGAGCCGGAAATCGCGCCTGCCGCGCAATCGTTCGACAGCGCGGCGACGGAGACGCCCGAGGATTCGGAACGGCCGGCCGCCGAAATCGTCCAGCTCGATCGCTTCCGCAAGAAGTAGGCGCGCCAGGCATCATCCCGAAAAGTGGGTACCGCTTTTTCGGAAAGATGATGCAAAGCAATAAGGGCCGCCGCTTCACCTTCCGCCGCATTTCCGCAGCCCGCCGAGTCCTGTACGGTTCGCCGCATGAGCGAACACCAGAAGTCCCGCCAGACCCGTACGGAGTCCGACACGTTCGGGCAGATCGATGTCGCCGCCGACCGTTATTGGGGCGCGCAGACGGAACGCAGTCTCGGCAATTTCAGGATCGGCGGCGAGCGCATGCCGGTCCCGCTGGTGCGGGCGTTCGGCATCGTCAAACGGGCGGCGGCTGCGGTGAACATGCGCCTCGGCCTGCTCGACGACGCGCTCGGTCGCGCCATCCTCGATGCAGCGCAGGAAGTTACCAACGGCAGGCACGACGATCACTTTCCGCTCGTGGTCTGGCAAACGGGCTCCGGCACCCAGACCAATATGAATGCGAACGAGGTCATATCGAACCGCGCGATTGAGCTTCTGGGCGGGGCGCTCGGCTCCAAGGAGCCCGTCCATCCGAACGATCACGTCAACCGTTCCCAGTCCTCGAACGATGCCTTCCCGACCGCCATGCATATTGCGGCGGCGAACGAGATTCACGCGCGGCTCGTGCCGGCGCTGAAGCATCTGCGCAACACGCTCGGCGACAAGGCGAAGGCGTGGGACGACATCGTCAAGATTGGACGGACGCATCTGCAGGACGCGACGCCGATGACGCTCGGCCAGGAATTCTCGGGTTACGAGACCCAGGTCGCGCTCGGTATCGACCGGGTCGAATCCGCCCTACCCCGACTTTACGCCTTGGCCCAGGGCGGCACCGCGGTCGGCACCGGCCTGAACGCGCCGGAAGGGTTCGACGTGGCGTTCGCCGAGGAAGTCGCAAACATCACCGGCCATCCGTTTCGCACGGCCGCCAACAAGTTCGAGGCGCTGGCGGCCCACGACGCCATGGTCGAGCTGTCGGGCGCTCTGAACGTCATCGCCGTCAGCCTGTTCAAGATCGCCAACGACATTCGGCTTCTCGGTTCGGGCCCGCGCTCGGGCCTCGGCGAGCTGTCCCTGCCCGAGAACGAGCCTGGCTCATCCATCATGCCGGGCAAGGTGAACCCGACCCAGTGCGAGGCGATGACGATGGTCGCGGTGCAGGTGATGGGCAACCACGTTACCGTGACGATCGCCGGCAGCCAGGGTCATTTCGAACTGAACGTGTTCAAGCCCGTCATCGCCTACAACGTGCTTCAGTCGATCCGCCTCATCGCCGATGCCTGTGTCAGTTTCACCGACAATTGCATCGTAGGCATCGAGCCCAACCGCGAACGAATCGCCGGCCTCGTCGAACAATCCCTGATGCTCGTGACCGCCCTTGCGCCTCACATCGGCTACGACAAAGCGGCCGAGATCGCCAAAACCGCGCACAAGCGCGGCACGACCCTGCGCAAGGAGGCCGTTCGGCTGGGGCATGTGCGCGAAGAGGAATTCGACGCGATCGTGCAGCCTGCGTCGATGATCCGGCCCGACATAGCGCGGTGAGCGGGCACAAGCGATCGGTGACCATCCGCGGTCATCGCACGAGCGTGTCGGTCGAGCCGGAATTCTGGGATGCGCTCTCGGAGATCGCCCAAAATGACAGGCAATCGATGGGCGACATCGTTGCCATGATCGATTCCGCGCGCGGCCGCGATGGCCTCTCGTCCGCCATACGCCTCTACGTGCTGAAGCGGTTGCGGGAGGTGGCAGTTAGAAGCCGCCGCCCAGATGCCTGAAAAAATCGACGCTGTCGTCACGCTTTCGATCGCGACGCGCCGGCCGTCTTTGCGCGGGCCGCGCCCGAGTCTGAAGATCTTCCGCCCGCTCGGATTCTGGCTGAGCCTCCGTGATCCACGGCAACTCTTCGGTCACGTTCTCCGGCAAATCAATCTCGGACGGATCGATCTCGGAAGACTCGATTTCGGCCATCTCGGGTTCGGCCCTCCGCAGTGAAGGCGACTGAGGTGAACCGACCACGGCCGGCGCCGCGGCCCGAAGGGCCTTGGCTTCCTTCGACCCTGGATCGGGCGCCGAGCGCGCTTCGATTTGCCGAGGTTCAGACTTGCTTGGGCGCGACTTGCCGCGTCTTCGGGGTTTGACCTTTTGCAGCGCCGGCGCGGGGCGGGGAGCGATCTCGGCCGGCGCCGCTGCTGGCAGCGCTTCGGCGTCCACCGATCCCGCATCGGGCCCTGACCGCGCTTCGATTTGCTCCCGCTCGGGCTCAGGCTCGTTCAGGTGCGACCTGTCGTTTTCCGGTGGGAAAACAGCCTCCGCCGGCGCCACGGCGGCCGGGAGCGCTGTGGCTTCCTCCGATCCTGGATCGGCCTCTGATTTCGCTTCGATTTGCTGAGGTTCGGGCTCAGGCTCGGGCTCGGGCGCAGGCTCGCTCAGACGCAACTTGTCGTGCCGACGGGGATTGTCGCGTGGCAGCGGCGGATTGAGTGGAGGCGGCACAACGGCAACGGATTCCAGCGAGAGTTCGGGTTCGGGTCCGGCGACCGCTGCCGATTGATTGAGAGGCTCCGACTTGACCTGCGGATCCAACTTAGGCCTTCCGGAAGGCGCACCGCGCGCCTGCTCGATACCCTCCGCCGGCTTTGCGTCCGAGCGCTTGTCATCCTCGCCGCCGCCCACATCGAGATTTTCGAGCTGCTCTACGTCAGCCTCCATGCGCCGCATCGTGAAATAGCGCTCGACCGCGGAGGTCGCGACCGTTGCGCTCAGCGCGCCCGCATCGGAAAGCGGTCCGGCGATGACAAGGTTGACCGGCGGCATGTCGGCAAGCCGAGCGTCGCCGCCGCTAAGCCGCATGTTCCATTCGCTGTCCAGCCGCAGGCTGACCAGCTCGACATAGGCGCGGAATTCGGCGCGCGCGCCTTCACTGAGAAGATTGGCGTCCGAGACCCGCAGCGTACCGGCGCGTAGCTCGAACGGAATGGATGCGGGCTTGAATCCGAACGCGCCCGAAATGAGCTTTGGACCAAGATCGCGCACCAGCGACTCTGCCCTTTCGCCACCGTCACGCTTGGCGGCATACGCAGCGACCTCTTTCAACGGTTGAGCCGACAGGTTGCGCAGCATGCCGTCGCCGAGCGCGATCTGACCCTTGCCATCGAGTCCCGCGATCAGACCGCTCGGACTCAAGCCTTCGCCATTGACCGTCAGCGACAGGCCAACCGGACCTTCGGCGATCACGCGCCCCGCGATCGCCCGCCCCAATGGATCAAGCTGCGCATCGGCGAGATCGATCGTTGCTTCAAGCGCCGCGCTCGTGCCCTTTCCCTCGAGCTTCCCGGACATTGCGAGCCGGCCTCCGAACAACTCGGCCTCCAGCTTCGTCAGTTGCAGGACGTTCGGCCGCAGGGAAAGTTCGACGCGTGCATTGTCCGCCTCGACGCCCTCGAAGAGGGCAACCGTCGGCGCGACGATCTTGAGGTCGAAATCGGCCGCAGCGTCGCCAAGCCCGAATGCGCGCGCCGGCCATACCGAACCACCTTGCGCTGTCCCGTCAGCGACCACGTCCTCGGTCGCCGGATTGCGGTCCCAGGCGACCGAAAGTCCGAGCAGCGCGGCAAGCGACAGGCGTGTCGCCGTGACGTCGGCGATCACGGCTGGCCGTGCCTGCGCAAGGTCGAGGCTTGCCGTTCCGCCTATATCGGCGTCCGCGACCGAACCGGAGATTTCCGTCAGGCGATAGATCCCGCTCTCGCTGACGATCTTGCCGCGCAGGTCGAACGCAGCCTCCCTATCCGGCGGTGCCGGCAAACCGGCGAGCGCATAGGCGAACGCGTCGTCTGGCGAGGACACGGCAAAATCGCCTTCGAGTGCGAGCCACCCATTCAACCAACGCGATTGTCCGTCGAAGCGAACATCAATGAGCTGGGCGCTTAGCGACGCCGACGTTTCCATGCCCGCGCCGGGCGAGCCCTTCGCCTTGATCCGCAGGACGCCCTCACCCGGTGCGGCGGCCTCGCCATCGAGCCGTTTCGGCGCCTTTTCCGGCGCGATGAGTTCGACGATCTGCCGCGCATCGGACGATGTCAGCGTGGCCTCACCGTCAATCGCGCCGCTCTCGAAATTGTCGATCCGGCCCTCGAACATTCCCTTGACCGCGAGATTGGTTTCACCGGCCGAGCCTGCGATGTCGAGAGCGACGTTCGACACGTCGCCCGAGCGTTTGGCATCGACGCCGATCGCAAGGTCGAGCGGCGCGAGCCGCGCGATGCGCTGCCCGTCATTGCCGAGCCATTCCGGAAGTCCGAGCGTTTCGACGATCAGCTTCGCGGCGTCCTGATTTGCGGCCTTGAGCGCGAAATCCACCTTGCCGCTCGGCGCCTTGGTCAATTGCTCGACCCGTCCCTGCCCCTGCACGCTGAGCGTTTCGCCGGCGCTGAACGACAGGCGTGCGATATCGAGCGTCCCGTCGCGATAGCTGAACTGGGCGTCGAGCGGACCCTCCGCCATGCCGGGCAGCGCGACCGCACCGAACGCGATCTCCACATCCGCATCGACGCCGGCGAGCGTTCCAAGCAACTGCGCCACGCGCGGCGACACGATTTCCGCAGCCTGGTTGCGGCGCTGTTCCTCCGGAGTTTCAAGAAGCTCGTCGAGCGTCACCGCCTCGGCCAGCGCGCGGTTTAGATCAAGCCGGTCGCTCTTCAGCGTCAGTTCCAGAGATCCCCGCGCATCGCCTTGCGCGGGCTTGAAATCCACCACGCCGGAAAACGTAGCGCCGTCGAGTTCGCCGCGAAGCCCGGTGGCGGAGACGCGATCCGCGGAAATATCGGCGTCTCCTGCAAGGGCGAACGCGCCGACATCGGTACGCAGCGCTTGTCCCTGATCGGACGCAAGCCAGCGGAGCAGCGTATCCGCCTGCGAGCCCTCAAGCTGGACCGGCCCCACGAATCTTGGAGCCGTGGGCTCGCCGGAGAGAAGTCCCGAAGCGCTCAGGATGCTACCGCCGGGTCCGGCCAGTGAAAGCGCGTCGATCTTCACGCCCTGCTCGTCCGTCGCCAAGGCAAGCTTGATGTCCCGCAAAAGATCGCCGCCTGCATTCAGCTGTTCGATTTCGATCCCCATGCGCCCGATCGAGGCGCGATTACGATGCTCGATCAGAAAGCCGGCGAGACGGGACAACGCATCGCCTGGCGAGACCCGCGCATTGTCTTTCGCCGCGAACAATAGATCAGCGTCGAGAAAACGCGCGGCGAGGTTGCCCTCAATCTTCAAGTCGCGCGCAAGATCGACCGAAGCCGCACCCTTGAGCGTTTGCGACCGGCCTCGCTGCCTGAGCGTAACTTCCAGTTCCCGGAACGAAAGCATCTCGGTCGTGGCGTCGAGCTTGGCGCGCGCTTCGAACGGCGCGCCGGTGGCAACGGCGGATTCGTCGGCCGGAGCGTCCGGGCCCGGCTTTGGGACCGCGCGCGCCGTGAAAGCGCCTTCGAACGCGGGCGAAGCGCGCCAGTCCGGCATTGCGCCCTCGACCGTATAGACCATCGCGCCATCCGGATCGTCGACGATGGCCTTCAGCGGAACGCGGCCCGACGCATCGATCCGGCCGGTGGCGAAGCGCAAGGCGCGCCGGACGCCTGCCTGGGAAACATGTCCGGTAAACCTGTATGGTCCCGCGAGATCGCGCATGACCACGGCGCCGACGATGTCGGTCAGCTTCACCGCGCGATCCGTCGCCGCTTCGCTGTATTCGATCTGTCCGCCATCAATCGAGACTTCGCTGACGGCGAAGCCCGGTACGTAGCCCTGCTTTGGTTTTTTAGCCCTTGGCGGATCGAGGGAAAGTGAGCCGTTTTCATCGACGGCAAGCCGCAGGACCGGAACCGTCAAATGAAGATGGCGCACATCGATAGCGCCCTGCAGCAGCGATCCCGGCGTAAGATCGGCCGTGACGGATTCGATGCTCGCGAAAGGTGTCTCGAACGAACCGGCGGCATCGGCGATGGCGACGTCGTGCAGCCGCAGTACCGGAGCCGGCATAATGCGAGCTTCGATCTCTCCGCGAATGACGACCGGGCGCCCGACGATTGCGCTCGCCTGTTCCTCGAACACGGCGCGATAGTCGTTCCAGTTCACGAAGAGCGGCGCGGCGAACAGCGCGCTGAACGCTAGAACGAGTACGAAACCTATGGTCAACAACAGGGAATTCACGGTCGCCTGGATCTCCGAACGCGGCCGCATCGGCAGCCGGAAACCGTGCGCAACGGCGTCATCCGCACTCGGCAAACCATCAGCCTGTTGCCGGGATTGTGCAAGCGCCTCGTCACCTTGATATCATCCCGAAATTCAACGCCTTTTTTATGGCAAAACCGTTAGCGCCTGCCTGACTTATGAGCGATTAGGGAGCGCGCACGCAGACAATGTCCGTCTGCCCGAAATCGGTGCCCATGAACAGAAGGGGACGGCCGGTCTCCTTCGCAAGGGCATAGGCAAAGCAATCGCCGAAATTCAGCCTGGCGGGATGGTTGCCGCGGCCGAAGCGGCGATAGGCTTCCCGCGCGATGCGGGCCTGGGCGGCGGTGACGGGGACGATGAGAATTTGCGTCGTCGCAATCAGGAGATCGAGCTCTTCCCTCGCGTTTTCATCGGTGCGCTGATCGAAGACGATGGAGGCTTCAAGGTAATTGGCTGCCGAGAGCGCCCGCATCGAAGCTGTCAGCAACGCTTTCAATATTTGCGGTTTTTCCGGTTCGGCCAACAGAACCGCGAGTATGGCCGAGCTATCAACGATCACTTCGGGGGAGCCCATACTCGTCGTATAAAAACTCATCCATGTCGATTGGAGGTCCAACGAGATGCTTTTGAACTCGCTCGACAATTTTCTCGACCTCACTCACAATTCTTGCGCGTTCTTTTTCTTTCTCCGCATCCAACCGCGCAAGCCGCTCGCGTAACGCCGTCGTCACGGCTTCAGTGAGGGACTCGCCCGTGGCCTTGGCGATTTCGGAAGCCAAGCGGTGCGCATCCTCGTTTTTGATGTTCAAGCTCATCGCAAAGTCCATGTGGTAGAAACATCAACTCTGTTCTACCACGGAACGCATGCAGAACACAACGCTTGTGACACAAGACATCGTGCTATAATCGGGCCCAATGGCGAATCATGACAATTCGGCCCGTGCCCTGACGCCGGAAGGGTTCGGCGAGGCGCGCGGGCCGAGCATTTCTCAGCGTGCGATAGGGCGCGGCGCTCCCGCCTATCTCGACGCGCTCAACCCGGAACAGCGCGAGGCGGTCGAGACTCTGGACGGCCCGTTGCTCGTGCTGGCCGGCGCGGGCACGGGCAAGACGCGCGTCCTGACCACCCGCATCGCGCATATCCTGGCGACAGGCCGCGCCAGGCCATCGGGCATCCTCGCCGTCACGTTCACCAACAAGGCGGCGCGCGAGATGAAGCAGCGCATCGGCCGGCTGATCGGCGGCGCGGTCGAAGGCATGCCGTGGCTCGGCACTTTCCACGCGATCGGCGTCAAGATCCTGCGCCGTCATGCCGAGCTGGTCGATCTCAAGCCGAGCTTTACCGTGCTGGACGTGGACGACCAGATCCGGCTGATGAAGCAGTTGATCGCCGCTGAGAATATCGATGAGAAGCGCTGGCCCGCGCGTCATCTCGCCGGGCTGATCGACGGCTGGAAGAACCGGGGACTTGTGCCGGCGCGCGTACCGGCGGGCGAGTCCTTCGCCTTTGCCAACGGCCGAGGCGCGGAACTCTACGAAGCCTACCAGACGCGGCTAAAGGAACTGAACGCGGTCGATTTCGGCGATCTGCTGCTCGAAAATCTACGCCTGTTCCAGACCCACCCCGACGTGCTCGCTCAGTACCAGCAGCGCTTCTCGTTCATACTGGTCGACGAATATCAGGATACGAACGTCGCCCAGTATCTGTGGCTCCGGCTACTGGCGCAGAAGACCCGCAACGTGTGCTGTGTCGGCGACGACGATCAGTCGATCTATGGCTGGCGCGGGGCCGAGGTCGACAACATCCTCCGTTTCGGGAGCGACTTTCCCGGCGCGAAAATCATCCGCCTCGAGCGCAACTATCGCTCGACCGGGCATATCCTCGCCGCTGCATCCGGACTGATTGCGCATAATGAAGGCCGGCTCGGCAAGACGCTGCATACCGACATCGGCGATGGCGAGAAGGTCGCCGTGCAGGGAAGCTGGGACGACGAGGAAGAGGCGCGCATCGTCGGTGACGACATCGAGCAGTTGCAGCGCAGCGGCGAGTCTCTCAACGAAGTGGCGATCCTCGTGCGCGCGAGCTTCCAGATGCGCGCCTTCGAGGACCGGTTCGTGACGCTGGGGCTCCCTTATCGCGTCGTCGGCGGGCCGCGCTTTTATGAGCGCCAGGAAATCCGCGACGCGACCGCCTATTTCGAGGTGACGCTCAACCCGTCCAACGATCTGAAGTTCGAACGCATCCTGAATACGCCGCGCCGCGGGCTCGCCGAAGCGACTCTCGCCGCCATCAACCAGCATGCGCGGAAGGAGGGCGTGCCTCTTGCTCATGCCGCTCGGCTTCTGGTCGAGACCGAGGAGCTGAAGCCGAAGCCCCGCCGCGGGTTGGCCGACCTGCTGCGTGCGTTCGACCGCTGGCGCGGGCTGGTCGCGACCATGCGGCACACGGAGCTTGCGGAAATCATTCTCGACGAGTCCGGCTACACCGCGATGTGGCAGGCAGACAAATCGCCCCAGGCTGCGAGCCGCCTCGACAACCTCAAGGAGCTCGTCCGCTTCATGGAGGAGTTCGAGTCACTCGCGGCGTTCCTCGAACACGTGTCGCTCGTTATGGATGCGCAGACCGAGGACGGCGCGGAACGCGTCAGCCTGATGACCCTACACAGCGCCAAGGGTCTCGAATTCGATAACGTGTTCCTGCCCGGCTGGGAGGAAGGTCTGTTTCCGAGTCAGCGTACGCTCGACGAGAACGGCCGCGCCGGATTAGAGGAGGAGCGCCGCCTCGCTTATGTCGGCATCACGCGCCCGCGCCGCCGCGCCAAGATCATGTTCGCGCAAAACCGGCGTACGCACGGACTGTGGCAATCGGCGATCGCCTCACGCTTCGTGGACGAGCTGCCCGAAGTCCATGTCGAGGTTCGGGAGGATCGCGCGTCCTACGGTGCGAGCCGCTTCGACTCGCCGGAGGCGCTGTTCGCGGGCGGCGCCTACGAGACGCCGGGCTGGAAGCGCGCCCGCGCGGCCCGGTCCGGTCAGGGCGGTGCGGCCTATCGCACGCCGCCGATCATCGAAGGCAAGGGCGAGCTGATCGCGACGAGCGCGGCCTCGGGCGCGGGGCTGGCGCGCGGCATGCGCGTGTTCCACCAGAAATTCGGCTACGGCACCATCGCGCAGGTCGACGGCAACAAGCTGCTCGTCGATTTCGAAAAGGCCGGCCAGAAGCGCGTGCTGGACAGCTTCGTCGAAGCGGCGTGACGCTTGTAGCCCGGATGAGCGGAAGCGAAATCCGGGTGTTGCAGCTCAGGGATGAGACCCGGATTGCGCTTCGCTCCATCCAAGCTACAGCGCCTGAGCGCTCTCTTTTACGAAACGCACCACCTCATCCAGCACCGGGGCGCGCCAGCGGAACGGCCATGCGATGGCGGTGAGGATACCGATATGCTCGATATTATCGAATTCGAGCTTCCTGACAGGAACCCCCTTGGCTGAAAGCGCTGCCGCGAGCTCTCGCGTATTGAACAGCCGGACCGTGCCGTCATGCACGCCGTGCATGAGCAGCGCCGGCGGCGCATCTGGTCCCGCGAAGGCGACAGGCCGCGCCGCGTCCGCGCGTCCGGCATAGTCGACGAAGACGTCTCGCGTCGACTCCCAGGTTGTCGGATCGAAGGCATAAGGCCCGGACAGGCCGATCAGCCCCGCCGGCTTCGGCGAAGCTGGATCGGCCGAGTTGAGGAATTGCGGAGCGAGCGCCAGCATCGCCGCCGTATGCGCGCCGGCAGAATGGCCCATGACGAAGATCGGCCGGCCCCGCGCCTCATGCTCGGCGATCCAGCGATAGGCCAGCGCCGCGTCATCGACGAATTTCGGAAACTTCACCTCCGGAAAAAGCCGGTAATCGGGGATGACGGTCGTGATGCCGCGCAAAGCCAGCGCGGCGCCCAGGAAGCCGTAGGTGGCCTTTTCGCCGAAGCGCCATGATCCGCCATAGAGGAACAGCACGATCGGTCCGTCGCGGAGATCGTCCGCCTGCGGACGATACACGTCGAGGCTCTGCCGCGCGTGCGGACCGTACGCGATATCGCGCATGACCGTGGATCCCCGCTCCGCAACGAGTGCGCTGAAGAGCGATGCTGGAGCCTCGGACGAAAACCAGGGGCTGGCTGCGACCATGCCGCCGAGACCCGCAAGCGCAATACAAGCGGCTACTGCTCCCCAGAGCATTCTGCGCAAATTCCTGCTCCTGAGCCGAAGATGGGGCACGCGCCTCATACGGGCGGCGCATCGCGGCGGATGACGCATGCGATCAAGGTCGCCGCGGTGATATCTCAGATGCCCGTCACGAGCAGGTCGATTGCCGCGAAGATGCGATCGCGCGCGGCCGCAACATTATCCGTGGGCTCACCCAGCAGCTTTGCCGAAATCGCCGCCAATTCCTGGGTGGCAAGGACATGAGGCTCACCACCAATCTGGATGACCGGATTGAGACGCGCGATCTGTTCCCTTTGTCTGCCTCTCGTATAAGCCGGAATGACCAGGCGGGTCTCGAGTTCGGACAGCAAATCGCTTTGAACGTTGACGAGATAGAAGCCGCCCGAACCTCGCCCGCGGCGGTGGACATCAAACTGGGTCATCGAACGCCCTGATGCCGTCGCCCCAGAGTCCCTCTTCCGCAACGCGCCTGTTGTAGGCCTCGATCGCCGCCCGATTCTCTTCCAGCCAGGCCGCCCCCTCGGCCTCGCGCACGAGACGCCGCAGTTCGCCGTCGAGCACTTGCGACAGGTTGATGCCGAGCGCGCGCGCCTTTTCCAGCAACTCACCGTCCACGCTCAAATTCGCGGCCCGCTTCCTTCCTGTCGCACTCGGCCTCATCATGCGAGCTCCGCTTGCGCCTAATGCGCATGATCCATACGCGTTACCTATGCGCATTCAAAATCGATTTGTGCTTCGCTATCAAAAACGAGCCATGGCCAACCCCGAAATCCTGATCGTCGGCGCCGGCCCGGTCGGCCTGACCGCCGCGCTGGAACTGACGCGGCGCGGACTGCCGGTGCGCATCATCGACGATGGTCCGGGTCCGCACACGACTTCCCGCGCGGTCGCCATCAACCCGCGTACACTCGACCTCCTGACGCCATCGGGCCTTACACCCAAGCTCCTCAATGCAGGGATCCGGCTGCGCGCGCTCAACATCCATCTGAGCAACGGCCGGGACATTCGCGTCGAAATGCGTGCCGTCGACTATCGCTACGATTTCATCCTGGCGCTGCCGCAGTCAGACACAGAACGCCTGATGATCGAGACGCTGAGCACCCCGGTCGAATGGAACACGAAGCTGGTCGGGCTCAAATCTCCCAAGCGTCCTGTCATCACGCTTGTCCGCGACGGCGCAACGGAGACCGTGACGCCGCGCATCGTCATCGGTGCGGACGGGGCTCGCTCCCCGGTTCGCCACGCACTCGGCATCGGCTTCGACGGCAAGTCCTATCCGCACGAATGGAGTCTCGCGGATATCGAGGCCGAAAGCCCCTACGCGCCGAACGAGTTGCACATGTTCGATCTCGCGCCCTACGTGGTTGCCTGCATCCCGCTGAAAGCCGGCATCACGCGCGTGATCTCGAATCATTCAAACGTCATGGAACGCCTGCCGCCGCGCATGACCGCACGCGCGACTCTGTGGCAGTCGCAATTCCGCATCGATCACCGCATTGTCGAGACCTATCAGAAGGGCCACATCTTTCTCGCGGGCGACGCAGCCCACATCCATTCGCCGGTTGGCGGACGCGGCATGAATCTCGGTATCGAGGACGCGGCCTGGCTTGCTTATCTGATCGAGCGTGGGGAAACCGATCGTTACACGGAGCAGCGCAAGCCGGCCGCGCGGAGCGTCATCAGGCAGACGGATTTCGCAACGCGATTCCTGTCATCCGATTCGTGGATCGTGCGGCAGATGCGTCAGATTGTTTTTCCGATGGTCGGCGCCAGCCCGCAACTTCAGGGCCGCATCCTGCGCGGGCTGATGGGCCTGACCTCAACGCCGCCGCCGTGGCTCAAATCGTGAGCGATGCTCAGACGGCGGGGCTCGTCGAACTCTCCCTGAACGCTCCGCGCGAGCAGGCCGAACGGATTGCGGCTACGCTTGAATCCGCCGACAGGCCGCCCACCCTGTCGGTAAGCCTGTTCGAACTGCGAAACGCAAATTGGCGCATATCGGCCCATTACGCAGATGATGCGCGCAACGACATCGCCGCGCTCGTCAAGTCGAGCGGCTGGACGGGCCCGTTCGACATTGCGCCGGTGCCGGACACGGACTGGGTCGCACGTTCGCAGGCATATCTCGCGCCTGTCCGCGCCGGGCGGTTTCTCGTCCATGGCAGCCACGACAGGAAACGGGCACAGGGCCGCCATGCGATCGAGATCGATGCAAACCGCGCCTTCGGCACCGCCCATCACGAGACGACGCGCGGCTGCCTTCTGATGCTCGACCGCGTGCTCAAGTCGTACCGTCCACAACGCATCCTCGATCTGGGATGCGGATCGGGCGTGCTCGCCATCGCTGCAGCCCGTGCGCTGAAGCGCCCCGTCATCGCCAGCGACAGCGACCCAGTGGCCGTTGCGATCGCGCGAGCGAACGCGAAGAAGAACGGCGAGCGCCGACATGTACGGATCATCAAGGCGGAGGGTTTCGCGCACGCTGACTTGCGCAACGGCCCGACGTTCGACCTGATCTTAGCCAACATCCTGCTCGGACCCCTGCTCCGCCTTGCGCCCGCAATCGCTTCGCGCACCGCGCATAACGGCTTGCTGATTCTCTCCGGCATTACGTCGGATCAGTTGGGTACGCTGCGTTCCCGCTACATCGGCGTGGGTATCCGGCCTGTGGCGCAGTTGATACCGGGAGATTGGGCGATTTTGCTGATGCGGCGCGCCCGAGCGCGTTGATCGCGATCCGGCGCTCGCCTCAGAGCGCGACCGCCGAAAGTGGACGCCGGTTTCGGCGTTAAGTCGCGCGACGAAAAAGACAGTCTGGAGCATGACCGATTCCATCGGAAACGGTCATGCTCTAGAAGGGTCCCATGCACCAGACTTTCGAAGATCGCGACGATCGCGCCGACATCCCTGCCCGGCTCAAGGCGCTCAGGGCCGAACTCAAGACGCGAGGCGTAGACGGCTTCGTCGTGCCGCGCGCTGACGAGCATCAGAGCGAGTATGTCGCGCCGAACGCCGAACGCCTGTCATGGCTCACGGGCTTCACCGGATCGGCAGGCACGGCCGTGATCTTGGCGGACAAGGCGGCGTTGTTCGTCGACGGCCGCTACACTCTGCAGGCGCGCAACGAGTCGGCTGACGGCGGCTTTGAAATCTTGAAGACACCGGACACCAAACCGAGCGCCTGGATCGCGGACAATCTCCGGAAGGGTATGGCGCTCGGCTACGATCCGCGCCTGCACACGCCGCGCGGGATCGGCCGTCTGACGAAGGCGCTGGAGAAATCGGGGGTGCGGCTCGAACCGCTGACGGCCAATCCGCTCGATGCCGTCTGGGGAAACCGGCCCGATCCGCCCTTTGCGCCGGTGGTTTCACATCCGATCGAATTCGCCGGCCGCCCGGCAGAGGAGAAGATTGCAGAGCTGAAGAACCTGCTGGAGCGCGATGGACAGGATGCCGTCGTCCTGTCGACACCCGATACGATCGCATGGCTTTTCAATCTGCGTGGCGGCGACGTTCCCCGTGTTCCCGTCGCGCTGGCGCATGCAATTGTTCCGGCCAAGGGCATGCCCACGCTGTTCCTCGATAGCCGAAAGATGGAGCGCAGCCTTGCAAGCGCGCTCGACAATATTGTTGAGATCCTCGATCCCGATGCATTCGAGATGCGCCTTGGCTGGCTGGGGAATGCCAAGTCGCGGGTTCGGCTCGATCCGGACGCAACCAACGCCTGGGTCGCCGGCGCCTTGGAGCAGGCCGGCGCGGAGATCATCGATGCCTCCGATCCCTGCGCGCGACCGAAAGCTATCAAGAACGAAGCCGAAATCGCGGGCGCGCGGGCAGCCCATCTGCGCGACGGCGTGGCGCTCACGCGCTTCCTCGCCTGGCTCGACTACTATGCCCAATCGGTGGACGAGATCGCCGTGGTGCGGAGGCTTGAGGATTTCCGGAAGGAGACGGGCCAGCTCCGGGATCTGAGCTTCGATACGATTGCCGGCTCCGGGCCGAATGGCGCGATCGTCCATTATCGTGTGACGCGCAGCACCAACCGTAAGCTCGACCGCGGCTCGCTGTTCCTGATCGATTCCGGAGCGCAATATCCGGACGGCACGACCGATGTGACGCGGACGGTCTCGGTCGGAAAGCCGACCGAGCAGATGCGGCGCGATTTCACGCTGGTCCTGAAGGGCCACATCGCCATCGCTTCCGCGCGCTTTCCAAAGGGAACGCGAGGCCAGGATCTTGACCCGCTCGCACGGCGCGCTCTTTGGCTGGCCGGGCTCGACTTCGATCATGGAACGGGCCACGGCGTCGGCTCCTATCTGTCCGTGCACGAAGGACCGCAACGTCTGTCACGCCTGGGTTCGGCCGATCTCGAACCGGGCATGATTCTTTCAAACGAACCCGGTCTCTATCGCGAAGGGAAGTACGGCATCAGGATTGAGAGCCTCCTGCTCGTCACAGCGCCTGCGCCGATCGAGGGTGGGGATCGTGACATGATGGGCTTCGAAACGCTGACGCTTGCGTCGATCGATACGAGGCTGGTCAATACGAAGCTGTTGGAGCCTGCCGAAATTGCGTGGCTCAACGCGTATCATGAGCGGGTGCGCGCTGCCCTCGACCCGAAGCTGGTCGACGCCGAACGCAAATGGCTGCGCACCGCAACCAAACCGGTACGGTAGCAGACATGAATGCGGAAACGCTGGTATCCGCCATTGCCGCGACGCTGACGACGGTGGCTTTCGTGCCGCAGGCCATTCACGTCCTGCGCCACAAAGAGACGGCCGCCAACTCGCTCGGCAAGTATGTCACGTTCGCTACGGGCGTAATCTTCTGGCTGCTGTTCGGGGCGATCATCGGCAACGCGCCGATCATCATAGCCAATATCATTACGTTCGGCCTCGCCGTCAGCATCATCCTGATGAAGCTGCGCTATGGGTGAGCTTGGCGACCTCAATCGCCCACCAATGCAAGCCACTCGTCTTCGGTCATCACGGTCACACCGAGCGCGGCAGCATTCTTCAGCTTCGAGCCCGCGCCGGGCCCGGCGATCACATAGTCCGTCTTCGCCGACACCGACCCCGACACTTTCGCCCCCAGCCGTTCGGCCTGCGCCTTGGCTTCGGCACGCGTCATCTTTTCCAGCGTGCCGGTGAATACGACAGTCTTGCCGGCGATCGCCGTGTCGGTCTTTGCGCACTCCGCCGGAAGCGGCGCGATCTCCTTCAAGAGAGCGTCCAGCGCCTCAATATTGTGCCCCTCGTTGAAAAACGCGATCACCGCGTCCGCCACGGCCGGTCCGACACCATCGATCGCATCGAGATCGGCGCGCGCGCCTTCATCGTCTGAAGCCGCCAGTTCCATCGCATCGCGAAACGAAGCGAAGTTCCCATAGGCCTGCGCGAGAAGCCGCGCATTACCCTGCCCCACATGGCGTATGCCGAGCGCATAGATCAGCCGGTCGAGCGGGACCTTCCGCCTCTCGTCGATGGCGGCGAAGAGATTACCCGCCGAGGTAACGCCCCAGCCCTCCTTCTCCGCAAGCGGCGGCGCGAATGCCGCATCGCGCGCCGCGAGCGTGAAGATGTCGGCCGGCGATTTGATCCGGCCATCCTCCCAGAAGGCGGCGATCTGCTTTGCGCCCAGGCCCTCGATATCGAACGCGTCGCGGGACACAAAATGTCTCAGCCGCTCGACCGCCTGCGCCGCGCAGATCAGCCCGCCCGTGCAGCGCCGGACCGCCTCGCCCTCCTCGCGCACGGCAAGCGACCCGCACACGGGACAATGGTCGGGAAATTTGTATTGCTTCGCGCCTTTCGGACGCCGCTCCTCGATGATGCCGAGCACTTGCGGGATCACGTCGCCGCGCGCTGCACCATGACCGTGTCGCCGATGCGGATATCCTTGCGGCGGATCTCATCCTCGTTGTGCAGCGTCGCGTTGCGCACGACGACACCGCCGACAGTGACCGGCTCGAGCTTGGCGACCGGCGTCAGAGCGCCCGTCCGCCCGACCTGGATGTCGATATCGTTCAGGACCGTCGTGGCCTTCTCGGCCGGAAATTTATGCGCGCCGGCCCAGCGCGGACTGCGTGAGCGGAAGCCCAGCCTCCGCTGGAGATTGAGCCGATCAAGCTTGTAGACGATGCCGTCGATGTCATAGTCGAGCCCGGCCCGCCCCTGTTCGATGTTGCGGTGAACCTCGATCGCGTCGTCGACACTGGACACGAGCTTCATCAGCGGATTGAGCGGAAACCCCCATCGCTCCATCGCCTTGTAGACGCCGGATTGCGTCTCGGCCGGCAACGCCGAGACTTCCCCCCAGCCATGCGCGAAGAAGCGCAAAGGCCGCTCGGCCGTCATTTTCGGATCGAGCTGGCGCAGGGAGCCCGCGGCCGCGTTGCGCGGATTCGCGAACAGGCGCTGGCCTCTTGCTTCCTGCCTCGCGTTCAGCGCCTCGAACTGCGGCCGGCTCATATAAACTTCACCCCGAACTTCAAAAAGCGCCGGGAAGTCCTTGGAATGAATCTCAGTTGGGATGTCGTCGATCGTCCGCACATTGGGCGTGACGTTCTCGCCTTCCATCCCGTCGCCGCGTGTCGCGCCCATGACGAGCTTGCCTTTCTCGTAGCGTAGCGAAATCGACAGTCCGTCGATCTTCGGCTCGGCGGTCAGCGCGAGTTGATCCTCGGTATTCAGAAACCGGCGCATGCGCGCGACGAACTCCGCCACCTCCCCGTCCGAGAAAACGTTGTCGAGAGACAGCATCGGCGCCGCATGCCGCACCTTGGCGAAGGCGGCGACGGGTGGCGCGCCGACCTTGAGCGAGGGACTGTCGATGCGTG
Source organism: Methyloligellaceae bacterium (assembly GCA_046717125.1). Taxonomy (GTDB): domain Bacteria; phylum Pseudomonadota; class Alphaproteobacteria; order Rhizobiales; family Methyloligellaceae; genus JBKJVQ01. The sequence continues at coordinate 18,701 of JBKJVQ010000121.1, read as the reverse complement.
CGAGATGCGGAAACCGCGCCTCAATCTCGGTGTTGCGAAGACGTAAGGCGTCGTATTCCGCGTCGCTGATCTCGGGATCGTCTTTCTGGTAGTAGAGCGAGTCGTGCCGCGCGATCTCGGCGGCCAGCCGTTCGAGTTCCGCGGCCGCCCCGGCCTCGTCGAGCGCATCGACGCCGGCCGGTTTGTCCCTGCCCTTAATCTTTTTCGTCACGCCCGCCGTTCCATCAGCCGCGACGCGGCGGCGCGGGCTTCGTCCGTGATCGTCTGGCCCGCGAGCATGCGCGCGATCTCCTCGCGCCGCGCGCCGTCATCAAGCGACAGGACGCGCGTGACCGTGCGCGTTGCATCTTTGGCGCCGGTATCCTCTTTCAGGATGCGCAAATGCCGGCCCGCCTCGGCCGCCACCTGCGGCGCATGAGTGACCGCCAGCACCTGCAGCGTTTCGGCGAGGCGCGCGAGGCGGGATCCGATTGCCGCGGCCGTCGCCCCGCCCACGCCGGTGTCGATTTCGTCGAACACGAGCGTCGGCGCGGAGCCGCGCTGCGCCAGGACGACCTTGAGCGCAAGAATGATGCGCGCAAGCTCCCCGCCAGACGCAACCTTGAGCAGCGGCCCCGATGGCGTGCCGGGATTGGTCGACACATGGAATGCGACCCGGTCAATCCCGGATTCTCCGCCCGCGTCCGGCGCACGGCTTTCGATGGCGCAGGTCAGCCGCGCCCGCTCGAGTTTCAACGGAGCAAGCTCCGTCCCGACTTCCCGGTCGATCTGGCCGCCCGCCTCATGCCGCGCGGCGCTGAGCTGCGTCGCCGCATCCGCGTAGGCGCGCGCGGCCTCTGCAACCGCCGCATCGAGTTCGCCGAGATGTTGTTCCGCTTCGGCCAGGGTCCGCATCTCAGCGTCGAGCCGGGCGGCCAGCGCCGGCAGCTCGTCGACGGTCATGCGATGCTTGCGTGCGAGCGCCCGAAGCGCGAACAGTCGCTCTTCGATCTGCTCGAGTTCGAAAGGCTCGAAAGCGAGCCCGGCCTTGGCAGTTTCGATGGCGGCGGCGGCCTCGTTCGTTTCCGCGAGCACGCGGCCGACAGACTCGACGACCGGCTGCAGCAAGCCGCCTGCCGATGCGTCTTGCCGTTCGAGCTTCCGCAGTGCCGCCGAAAGCCGGGCAGCTTCCGTCCCCTCGCCCGACAGCGCCGACAGCGTTTCGTCGAGGTCGGCCGCGAGGCGCTCGGCGCCCATCATCAAGTGGCGGCGCTCCGAAAGCCGCAACTCTTCCTCGGGTTCAGGCGCGAGGCGCCGCAACTCATCGAGCGCGTGACTCAGATAGTCCGCATTCGCACGCGCCGCCTCCAGCGATGCGGCGTGTTCCGCGCGTTCCCGTTTGGCGGCTTCGCGCGCACGCCAGAGCCCGCCAGACTCGGCGGCTTGCGCCGTCAGACCGCCGAACCCGTCGAGAAGGTCGCGATGTGTGTTCGGATCGACCAGCGCCCGGTCGTCGTGCTGACCGTGAATTTCGACCAGCAGCGCGCCCACGCGGCGCAGCAACTGCACACTGGCCGGCGTATCGTTGATGAAGGCCTTGGAGCGACCGTCTCCCGCCTGTACGCGCCGCAGGATGATCTGACCCTCATGCGCGATATCGTTCTCGGCGAGCGCTTCGAAGGAGGCATGGCCAAGCGCCGGTTCGAAAACGGCCGTGACCTGCGCCGCGGCCTCTCCGGCGCGAACGAGTCCCGTGTCCCCCCGCGCGCCGAGCGCGAGCGACAGGGCGTCGAGCAGGATCGACTTGCCTGCTCCGGTCTCTCCGGTCAGCACACTGAGGCCCGGCCCGAAAGAGAGGTCGAGCCGGTCGATCAGCACGAAGTCGCGGATGGAGAGCGCCGTCAGCATGGACGCGCCATTCGTTCAGGAAATCGCCCGTCTCGAGAACATCCTAGGAGCGCCGCTAGCTCCGCACGCGGCTCCAGGCCCGGCTCATCCACGATCCTTCGTGCTGCTGTGGCTGCAGGCCGCTGTCGGCGAGAAGGGCGTAGGCGCTCTTGTACCACTTCGAGTCCGGGAAGTTATGACCGAGCACGGCGGCCGCCGTCTGGGCCTCGTTGACGACGCCCATGGCCATATAGCCCTCGACGAGTCGCAGCAAGGCCTCCTCAACCTGCGGCGTCGTCTGATAATCGCTGACGACGGTCCGGAACCGGTTGATCGCCGCCAGATAGTTCTTCTCCTTGAGATAGTAGCGCCCGACGGTCATCTCGTTGGCGGCAAGGAGATCGCGTGACGTGCGCACGCGGTTCTTGGCCGTTTCAGCATAACGCGACTCGGGATAGCGCTGCAGGAGCTGCTCGTAGGCTGCGAGGGCCTTCTTGGTTGTCGACTGGTCGCGGCGCGGGTCTTTGATCTGGTCGTAGTACGACATCGCGATGATGTTCTGGGCGAGATCGGCCTCGTCCGTGCCGGGATGCAGCGTCAGGTAACGCTCCGCTCCGCCGATCGCCTCGTCATACTTGCCGTTCTTGTAATTGGCATAGGCCGACATGACGACAGCGCGCCGCGCCTGGGGCGCATACGGATGGTCGCGGTCGACCTCCTCGAATTTCTTCGCCGCGTCGTCGTATTTGCCGCGCCCCAGAAGCGTGTCGGCATTGGTGTACATCGACTCGGGCGGCGCGACATTGGTCGGATCGGATTCGGCTTTCTTCCCGAACATCCCGGCCGTGCCGCAGCCGGTGAGAACGAGCGCGGCCACAAGCGCCACGCAACATGAGCGCGTCGATGCAAGTCCTTGGCGTGGCAACGCAGTTCCCTCCCGACTCACCCCAACCGTTCGTGCAACGGCCTTGAGCATGGCGCCGAAAAATGTGAGCGGTTTTCGGACGAAATCATGCTCGGACATAAGCGGGGGTCTGCAACCGACTCCCGCATGACATAGGAACAGGCGGATCATGGCGAATTTTGGCCTGCCGGCGGTTGCGGCAGGCGGATCGAGACCGACCGGTTCGTCTAGCTTCGCTCTGGCGCGAAGTTGGCAACCGCAAGCTGACGCGGCAGTTCGGCATGGCTCTTGTCGCGGTAACGGGGCGCCTCGACCATCGTCCAGGCGTCCGGATCGGCAAACAGCGCCTGCAGGATCAGCGCGTTCATGCGATGGCCGCCCCGGCTGGAGCGGAATGCGCCCAGGATCGGCGCGCCGGCCAAAGCCAGGTCGCCGATGGCGTCGAGAGCCTTGTGGCGCACGAACTCGTCTTCGTAGCGCAGGCCTTCCGGATTGATGATGCGGTCGTCGCCGATGGCGACGCTGTTTTCGAGCGAGGAGCCGAGCGCAAGGCCCGCGGCCCAGAGACGCTCGACATCGCGCATGAAACCGAAGGTGCGCGCGCGGCTGATTTCGCGGCGGAAAGAACCGGGATTGACGTCCATCGCGATGCGCTGCTTGCCGATCAGCGCCGTATCGAACTCGATCTCGACATCGATGCGGAAGCCATTATGCGGCGTCAGCTCGACGAAGGATGTGCCGTCGGACACGCGCACCGGCTTCAGAACCTTGATGTAACGCCGGGACGCATCGAGCTCGACGAGACCGGCTTCGTCGATCGCATCGACGAACGGCGCGGAGCTGCCGTCCATGATCGGCACTTCAGGGGCGTCGATTTCGATGAGAACGTTGTCGAGCCCGAGCGCGCGGATCGCGGCCATGAGATGTTCCACAGTCGACACGGAGCCGCCGGTACAGCTCAGGACCGTACACAGCGTGACGCTGGACACCGCGCGATGATCCGCAGCGATTTCAACGCCTTCGATCGGGCCGTCGGCGACGAGGAAGCGGACGCCGGAGTTGGCGTCGGCCGGGTAGAGTGTGATGGTGACAGGCGCGCCGCTATGGACACCGATCCCCGTCAGCGAGACTTCTTCGGCAAGCGTAGTTTGCCGAGCCCCCACAAAGCCTTTCATAGCATGTCGCCGTCTTTTAATGTTTCCCCTCGGATCGAAGCGTTGCCCCGATCCACCCCCGTGGCTGATTTCCTGTCCCGCGCCTTAACTCGGGTTCCCGACCCGTAGCGTCTGTGACATTCGATCAACCGCGAGTAACTATAACGCCGCACCTGCCGAGGAAACAAATCACGCTTCTTTACAGTCTGTTACCGTCCCCGCTTGAATCCCAAGCCGTGGCCCTTCTGCAACAGGTCCCCTGCCGGACGCTTAAGCCTGCCTCTTAAGAAAAGCCGGAATCTCAAGCGATTCGTCGTACTCCGCGCCCCCGACCGGCCCAAGCTGGATGGGCTGGGGCCGCGCCTGACTCTCCTCCCTGCCCTGCGCCTTAACCGCAGGCAGCCGATTGGGCTGGGCGGCGGCACTATCCGCGAATTGCGGCTCGTGAACCCGCGCGGGCGGCTCGTCGCGCCGCTGACGGCCGACTCCGAGCCGTTCCAGCAGACCGGGTTTCTTCTGCTCGCCGGACCGCTGCGCCTCACGCGCACGGATTTCGTTCTGCGCGACGATCGGAAGCTCCTCGATCGTTGGCATGCGTCGCACCGGACGCGTCGCGGTCAGCGGCGGCTGGGGCGTAAACTGACCGCCGCCCGACGCAGGGGCCTGCGCGGCGCGCTGCACCGGCGCGGGCGCCGCGACCTGCTTCGGCGGTAGTTTCTCGATCGTCACGTCGTTGAAATTGCGCGGACCAGGATTGTTGGACCCCGGCGCTTCCTGACGCACGGCCGGTTGCGGCGCGGGCGCAGGCGCGGGACGGGAACGAGGCGGCAACGGTGAATCGAGATTTTCGATCTGGTCGCGGAGGGACGCCGGGGCCGGGCGGACTTCGGCCTGCGGCTTGGTCTCTACGTTTGCCTGGGGCGCAAGGCCCGTGGCGACCACCGAGACGCGGATCTTGCCGTCGAGCTCGTCGTCGAACGTCGCGCCGAGAATGATGTTCGCCTCGCCGTCGACCTCCTCGCGGATGCGGCTCGCGGCCTCGTCGACCTCGTACAGCGTCATGTCGGAGCCGCCCGTGATCGAGATCAGGATGCCGGAGGCGCCCTTCATCGAAGTTTCGTCGAGCAGTGGGTTCGAGATAGCCGCTTCCGCCGCCTCGATCGCCCGCTTGTCTCCGGCCGATTCGCCCGTGCCCATCATCGCTTTGCCCATGCCCTGCATGACGGCACGGACGTCGGCGAAATCGAGATTGATCAGGCCCTCTTTGACCATGAGGTCGGTGATGCATGACACGCCGGACCGGAGCACCTCGTCCGCCATGGCGAAAGCGTCGGCGAAGGTCGTCTTCTCGTTGGCCACCCGGAACAGGTTCTGGTTCGGGATGATGATCAGCGTGTCGACATATTTCTGCAGCTCCGCGATGCCGGCATCCGCCGTCCGCATGCGCCGCACGCCCTCGAAATGAAACGGCTTGGTCACGACGCCGACTGTGAGCTTGCCCTCCTCGCGCGCCGCGCGCGCAATCACGGGAGCCGCGCCCGTGCCGGTGCCGCCGCCCATTCCGGCGGTAATGAACACCATGTGGCAGCCGACGAGATGCGCCTTCAGTTCGTCCATCGCCTCTTCGGCAGCGGCCGCGCCGACATCCGGCTTGGAGCCCGCACCGAGTCCCTCGGTCGTCGCCGTGCCCATCTGGACCCGCCGCTCGGCGCAGGACGAAGCCAGCGCCTGCGCATCGGTATTGGCGACGACGAATTCGACGCCGTCGAGGCCCGAAGTGATCATGTTGTTGACGGCGTTGCCGCCGGCGCCGCCGACGCCGAAAACGGTGATGCGCGGCTTCAGTTCTGTCATGTCCGGCACCCTCAAATTAATGCTCATAGCCGTCCCCATCGTTGATCCAAATCCGGCGCGGCCGTCCCCACGCGACCGCGAGCCGTCAAAAACTCTCTTTGAGCCACTGACCCATACGCGACAGGTAACCCCCGTCCGCGCCGCCGAAGCGTCGCGCCGACGCGCCGCTTCCGAACCGCTCGGGGCTGGTCGAGGCGATCAGCAACCCGATGGCGGTGGCGAACGAAGGCTCAGACCCGGTGTCAGCCAATCCCTTCAGCGTTCGCGGCTCACCGATTCTCACTGATTTGCCCAGCATATGAGAAGTAAATTCTGTCAATCCGGTCAAAAGACTTCCGCCGCCCGTCAGGACCACGCGCTGGCCGGCGAGCGCGGCAAACCCGCTGGTGGCCAGGCGCTGGCGCACGACGTCGACGATTTGCTCGATCCGCGGACGAATGATCGTGGCCAGTTGCGACTTGGTGATCTGGTGCAGCGACTCCCGGTCTTCGTCGCCGATCGCAGGATACGTGATGATTTCGCGTTCGCAGGATTGCGAGGCGAAAGCCGATCCGTGCAGCGTCTTCATGCGCTCGGCCTGATCGATCGGCGTCGAAAGCGCGCGGGCGATGTCGATCGTGATGTGATGGCCGCCGAGCGCGATTGCGTCGACGAAGAGACAGGCTCCTTCGGAGAACACCGACAGGGTTGTCGTGCCGCCGCCCATGTCGATGCAGGCGACGCCCAGTTTTGCCTCGTCCGGCGTGATCGACGCGAGCGCCGAGGCGAACGGCGCCGCGACCATCGCGCCGGGCGTGAGATGACAGCGCTCGATGCAGAAGGCGAGGTTCCGGAGCGGCGCCTCGTCGGCGACGATCGCATGCACGTCGACGGCAAGCCGTTCACCCAGCATGCCGAGCGGTTCGGCGATGCCCGGCGCATCGTCGAGCCTGTATCCGGTCGGGATCGTGTGAAGCACCCGAGCCTTCTCGCGGCCCGCATACTTCCGGGCCTCGGTCAGAAGCCGGTCGATATCGTCGCCGCGAACAGCGCCCGATTTCAGATTGCCGGCCGCGGCGAACACGTCGCTACGCAAACGCCCGGCCGTGATCGACAGCCAGACCGTATCGATCGTGACCCCCGCCGCGCGCTCGGCCTGGTCGACTGCGGCGCGGATCGAGCGCTCCGCGCCGTCCATGTCCACGATCGAGCCGCTCTTGATTCCTTCGGAAGCGCGCCGGCCTAAGCCGAGCACCTGGAACTGCGGCGGCTCGCCGAGTTCGGCCTGCCAGCGCGCGCCCGGCAATGGCTTCGCGATAAGGCAGCAGACCTTGCTCGTGCCCACGTCGAGCACGGCGACGGTCTTGCCCCGCTTCTGCCGATATGATCCCTCGATACGCATACGCCCGGTAATCCCCTACGTATCGCGAGAGGGGCCGCGCGCGAGCGGCGCGGAGCCCTTGGCCGGGGTCGCGCCCGCGGCAGGTTTGAAGACGGGCCGGACCGTAATGCGATCGGGAAGTCTCAGATCGATACGGGCGAGAGGCTTGGTCAGCACGGAATGGTCGCGTTCCAGATCGTTCAGAGCCGCCAGCGCCCGCGACGGATCGCCTTCGGGAAGCATGACTTCTGCGCCCGACACGAGCTTCAGCGTCCAGCGGCGGTCGGCCACCCGAATTGCCGCATAGCTCTGCTTGGCGATCGCCGGGTATTCGGACACGACCGTCATGAAGCCGCGCGCGTGGCGTTCCGCGCCCTCGCCGACCACAAATGGCAGATTCATGTATTCGCCGCGATCGGCGGGCGCGACCACCGCGCCGGTATCGTCGATCAGGTGAGTCTTGCCGCCGATCTGCCAGACCGCGTACGGCTCGCGCTCCTGCAGCACGACATGAACCGTCGAGGGCAAGAGCAGCATGACCTGCGCCTGCTTGATCCAGGGAAGCTTTTCGAGCCGGCCGCGCGCGGCATTCGTGTCGTAGCCGAACAGCGACATATCGCTGTCCATCTCCAGCGCTTTGACAATGTCGGCGTCGGTCGTGCGGCGCTGACCCTCGACCGTCAGGCGCTGCAGACCGAAGCCAGCGTCGACGACGAATTGCGCGCCCCGCGCGGTGACATCGTTCCAGGTCTGCTCGACATAGCCGCCGGACCAGAGCCCGTATCCGACAGCGACCGTCATGACGACGCTTGCGGCCGTCGTCCATTTGCGGTCGCCGGCCAGCGGCTTGAGCCGCACGCCGCGAGCGTGCGCACCTTGAGGCACTGGCGCCAGTGCCGTGTCGCGAACCGCCTTATCGGCAACTAACGATCGCAAGACGCATCCTCCACCATCCAGGTCACGAGATCGCCGAAGGTGATGCCCGCATGGGCCGCAAGCTCAGGCACGAGCGACGTCGCCGTCATGCCTGGCTGCGTATTCACCTCGAGGCAGATCACTTCCCCCGCATACTCGTCATATCGAAAATCGGCGCGGCTCACGCCCCGGCAGCCCAGTGCCCTGTGAGCCGTCAGGGTCAGCTTCTGTACATATTGGTAAAGATTTGATGAAAGTTCCGCGGGAAGGACGTGACGCGATCCGCCCGGGGCGTATTTTGCCTCATAATCGTAGAAGCTTAACCCTTCGGCCGGCAAAATTTCGATCACGCCGAAAGCGTCGTTTCCCATGACCGCGCAGGTGAGTTCCCGTCCCGGAATGAAACGCTCGACCATCAGCTCTTCGCCGACCCGCCATTCGGCGGAATGCAGGTCCTGCGGCGGATGCGCCTGGCCCTCGCGCACGATGTAGACGCCGACGCTCGATCCTTCCGCGACCGGCTTGATGACGTAAGGCGGCTTCATGACGTGAGAGGCGGCGGCCTCCTTCCGTGTGACGATCTTCGCCTCCGCCACAGGCACGCCATCAGCCGCCATGACGGCCTTGGCGCGTTGCTTGTGCATCGCTAAAGCCGAGGCGAGCACGCCGGAATGCGTGTACGGAATATGCAGCGTCTCGAGAATGCCCTGTATGCAGCCATCCTCGCCGAATCTGCCGTGGAGCGCATTGAAGACGGCGTCGGGCTTTAGGGCGATGAGCTCGCCCGCAATGTCGCGCGTGACGTCGATCTCGGTGACGCGGTAGCCCTCGTCCCGCAGCGCCGCGCCGCAAGCGGCGCCCGAGCGCAACGAGACCTCGCGCTCGACAGACCAGCCGCCCTTCAGCACCGCGATGTGGTTTCGGCTGCGTGTTGTCATGGGTTCCCCCTGCGCAAGGCACACGCGACGTGATTTTGCTGCTCAGCCTACGCCGCCAACTGATTCGGAATGTTTATGAATCGACAAGCAGTCCGCCGCAATCATCTGCGTAAGGAAACTCCCGCGACGCAGGCGATATGACTCCCTCCCCCTCGATGGGGGAGGGTTGGGGTTGGGGTGGGGGTGAAATCCCAAAGCGGCGCGCGATTGAGTTTCAGGAACTCAATTCTGCCGCCACGCCCAGCCGCTTGATCTCCCACTCCAGCTCGACGCCCGATGTCTCCCGCACGCGCGCCCGGACCGTTTCACCCAGCGTCTCGATATCCGCGCCGGTCGCGCCGCCCTCGTTGATGAGGAAATTGCAGTGCATCTCGGAGACTTTCGCTCCGCCCACGGAATATCCCCGCATGCCCGCCGCGTCTATCAGCTGCCACGCCTTGCCGCCGGGAGGGTTCTTGAAGGTCGAGCCGCCTGTCCGGCTCTTGATCGGCTGCGCACCCTCCCGATACTCGGCAATCTCGTCCATTTCCTTGAGGATCGCCTGGGTCTCGCCGGGCTCTCCCTGGAACAGCGCTTCCGTGAACACGAGGCTCTCGTCCGCCCCGCAATGCCGGTAGCTGTAATGCAGCTCGCCGACCGGCATCACGCTGAGATGCCCCTTGCGGTCGATCGCACGCACTTCGATTACGACATCCCTTGTCTCGCGCCCATGCGCGCCGCCATTCATCCGCAACGCGCCACCCATACCGCCCGGAATACCGCGATAGAACGACAGGCCGGAGATTCCCGCATCGGCCGCGGCCCGCGCGACCTTTACATCGGGGACAGCCGCGCCGACGCGCAGGCGATAACCGGCCTCGACCTCGACCTGATTGAAGCCACGCCCGAGCCTGATGACGACGCCCTCAATGCCGCCGTCGCGCACGAGCAAATTCGAGCCGAGCCCGATCGGCATGACGGGGACATCGCGAGGCAGATGCGCAAAGAAATAGGCAAGATCGGATTCGTCCGCAGGCAGATAAAGAATCTGTGCCGGCCCGCCGACCCGGAACCACGTAAAATCGGATAGCGGCGCATTGGCCTTGAGGCTCCCGCGCAGATCCGGCAGTGCCGCCGCAAGCTCCGCGGAAATATCGGGAAAGCTCAAAACGCCGCCCTGCCCGTCTGTTCGATCTGGCCGGGCAGCGCGTTTATCCAGTCGGTAATATTGCCTGCGCCGACGCCGATGACGAGGTCGCCGGGCTTGACGATGGAGGCGATTTCGCTCGCCAGCGCATCGCCGGCTTCAATCGCCACCGCCGCCGGATGGCCGTGGCGTGTCAGGCCCGCCACGAGCTCGTCACGGTCGATGCCCGGGATTGGCGCTTCGCCCGCGGAATAGACCGGGGTCACCATCACCACATCGGCGTCGTCGAAACAGGCGCTGAACTGATTGAACAGGGATTGCAGCCGCGTATAGCGATGCGGCTGCGCGACCGCAATCACGCGTCCATGCGTCGCGGTGCGAGCCGCCCGCAGTACCGACGCGATCTCGACAGGATGGTGCGCATAGTCGTCGTAGAACGAGACGCCGTTCCATTCGCCGACTTTCGTAAAGCGCCGTTTGACGCCCGAGAATTTGGCGAGCGTCTCGCGCATCACCTCGTCCGGGATGCCGATTTCCGTACCCGTGGCGAGCGATGCAACGGCATTAAGCGCGTTGTAATGCCCCGGAATCGGCAGCGAGACATCGATAAGTTCGCGCGATCCGCCCCTGACGCCGGGCCCGAGCTGCACGTCGAACAGCATCGATCCCTTCACGGATCGCACATTCACCAGCCTGAGGTCGGCGTCGCGCGCAACGCCATAGGTCAAGATGCGGCGGCTGAAGCCGAGACCCGTTACGCGAGCGACCATCTCGCGCACGACCGGATGATCGATGCCGGCGACCGCGCAGCCATAGAACGGGATCTGCTCAAAGAACTGGATGAAGGCGTCGTGCAGCGCCGATTCTGTGCGCCAATAATCCATGTGCTCGGGGTCGATATTCGTGACGACGCCGATCTGGGTCGGCAGTTTGACGAACGTTCCGTCGGATTCGTCCGCCTCGACGACCATCCACGCGCCCGAGCCGATGCGCGCGTTCGATCCCCAGTCGGCGATGATGCCGCCTGTTATGACGGTGGGATCGAGGCCGGCATGCATGGTGATGTCGGCGATCATCGATGTAGTCGTCGTCTTGCCGTGCGTGCCGGTTACCGAGACCGTCGCGCAGATGCGCATCAGCTCCGCCAGCATCTCGGCACGGCGGATGATCGGGATATGCTTTTCCTTGGCGCCTTCGAATTCGGGATTGCCCGCTTTTACGGCGCTGGAGATGACGAGATGCGTCACGCCTTCGAGGTTGGCGGCATCGTGCCCGATGATGCATCTGATGCCCTTGGCCTGAAGCCGCTGGACGTTCGCGCTCTCCTTCAGGTCGCTGCCCTGGACCTTGTAGCCGCGCGTATGCATCACCTCGGCGATGGCGCTCATGCCGATGCCGCCGATGCCGACGATGTGGAACGGGCCGATATCGCGGGGGAGCTGCATCAGTTCAATCCATCAACTCTTCTGCGAACTCGGCGAGTCGCGCCACGGCATCGACCTTCGCCAGTCGCCTGATCCGCACCGCCGCTTCGGAAAGCCGCTCCGGCGCTTCGAGCAGCAGCACGAGTTCCGCTGTCAGCCGTTCCGGCGTCAGCTCGCTCTGCGGGATACACCACGCCCCGCCTGCAGCTTCTCCCCGAGTAGCGTTCTCGAGCTGATCGTTGTCAAGCGCGTGCGGGAGCGGAACCAGGATGGACGGCCGTCCCATCGCCGCGAGTTCCGCGACGGTCGATGCGCCCGCGCGCGACAGCACGAGATGCGCGCCCGCAAGCCGGGCCGGCATGTCCCTGAAAAAGGTCGAGAGATGGGCGTTTACCCCGGCCTGTTCATAGGCCGCGCGCACGCCGGCGATATCCTCCTCGCGGCATTGCTGCACGACCGTCAACCGCTGCCGCATGCCGGCAGGCAGAAGGCGTAAAGCAGGCGGCGCGACTTCCGAGAAAAAGCGCGCGCCCTGGCTGCCGCCGAAAATCAACAGGTTGCAGCGTTGCCCCGGCCCGGGCGGATGGTAGAGCTGTTCGGCCCGGTCGAGGATCTCGGTGCGGACCGGCGCGCCTGTCACACGCGCCTTGGCGAGCGCCTTGCCTTCGACGAACTTGGTCGAATCGAACGACAGCGCAATGCCGCGCACCACTTTCATGAGCACGCGGTTAGCGCGGCCCATAACCGCGTTCTGCTCATGAATAAGCGTGGGTACGCCCAGCATACGCGCCGCCATGATCGGCGGGAGTGTCGGATATCCGCCAAAACCGATCATGATGTGGGGGCGCGATCGTCCGATGAGCATGAGCGCCGCGGAAAGGCCTGCCGTCAGCATCGATCCCGTGCGGAGATAGGTGCGGAAAGCCTTGTCGGGCAGCGTCGCGGAGGGAACGCGGTGGATCGTCCGCGCCGGAAATCCTGCATGGAACTTGTCGCCGCGCAGGTCGGTGATCAGCTCGATGATGCAGCCGCGGCGCCTGAGCTCTTCCGCCAGAGCAAACGCTGGGAACAGATGGCCTCCCGTGCCGCCGGCGGCAAGGAAGACCAGGGGCTGCGTCATGCCGGCCGCTCACGCGCCGTAAACGAAGCCGGGCCGGCTGCGTGCTCGACCGACCAGCTTTCCGAGCGCGGACGCTTTCGCGTCAGGCCCAAGGCGAATCCGAGAACCAGGGCCATGCCGATCATCGACGATCCGCCGTAAGAGATGAACGGTAGTGTCATGCCTTTGGCCGGTGCGAGTCCCACATTGACGGCCATGTTGATGACGGCTTGCAACCCGAACAGCATGATCAGGCCCGCGACCGCATGCCGGATGAACCCGTCCGGCTCACGCGCCGCGAGGCTCAAGCCCCGTAGCACGATGAAGCCATAAAGCGCGACGAGCAGCATGCAGGCGATCAGCCCGTATTCCTCCGCCGCGACCGCGAACACGAAGTCCGTATGCGAATCCGGCAGGAAATGTTTCACCGTCCCCTCGCCCGGCCCCGTGCCGAACCAGCCGCCGTTGAGAAACGATTCCAGCGCGCGATCTGCCTGATAGGTGTCGCCCGCCTCTGGATTGAGGAAACGGTCGATACGTGAGGCGAAATGCGGGGCTGTCAAGTACGCGCCGATAAGGCCGAAAACGCCGGCGAGCGCCAGAGCGCCGATCCACCACAGGCCAATGCCGGCCATGAAGAACATGCCGCCCCAGATCATCGTGATGAGCACGGTCTGTCCGAAGTCCGGCTGCAGGACAAGCAGCCCGGCGAATATGGCGTAGACACCGACCGCCAGCCACACGCCCGGAACGTCGGCGCGCTTCTGGCTTTCCGAGAGAAACCAAGCCGACAGGATAATGAAGCCGGGCTTCACGAGTTCGGACGGCTGCAGTGCGAAATTGCCGATCATCAGCCAGCGATGCGCGCCCTTGATCTCCATGCCGAATTGGAGCGCCAGCGCCATGAGTACGAGGCCGCCGAAGGTGAGCATGAGCGCGACCCTGCGTATCCTGCGCGGGCTCAGTAGCGACGCGCCGATCATGACGAGAAGCGCAAGCGGCGCAATGGCCACATGGCGATAAACGAAATGGAACGGATCGAGGCCGAGCCGCGTCGCGACCGCCGGCGACGCGGCGAGCGTCAGCACGATGCCCGCCGCCAGCAGAAGCACGGCGGCGGCAAGAGTCAGCCGATCGACTGTGAACCACCAGTCGCCTAGAACCGAGCGGTCGGCGCGCGTCAGCCTCATGCCGCTTCTCCCTCCTCGCGCCGGCCGATGATCCGCGCGACCTCTGCGCGGAAGGCGTCGCCGCGCTGACCGAAATTCGCAAACTGGTCGTAGGAGGCGCAGGCCGGCGATAAGAGCACGACCGACTCGGCTGCGTCCGAGAGCGCCGCATCGCGCGCCGCGGCGGCGACAGCGCGATCAAGCGTCCCGCACCGTTCGAACGGCGCGGATTCGCCGATCTGGCCGGCAAAAGCATCGCTCGACTCGCCGATCAGATACGCTTTCGCAATGCGCGGATAGAGCGGCTCCAGTCCAGCAAGCCCGCCGGATTTCGGCCGGCCGCCGACGATCCAGTAAATCGTGTCGAAGCTCTTCAGCGCCTTTTCGGTCGCATCGGCGTTGGTCGCCTTGGAATCATTGATGAAGAGGACGCGGCCGATCTGCCCCACCTGCTCCATGCGGTGCGGGAGGCCGGGAAACGTCTTGAACGCCTGCGCCAGCGGCCTCGCGTCGTCGAGGTTGACGGCCTTTGACAGTGCAAGCGCATAGGCCGCGGCTGCGTTCTGCCAATTATGCGCCCCTCGCAGCGAGGGAATGCCGTCGACGCTGGTCGCGGAGAACTCGTTGTCGTTCAGCGTCTCGTGCAACACGGCATGCTCGTACCAGACACCCGTCGCATCCGGCAGCCGCTGGCCCCCGCGCACGCGCCAGACGGTGACGCCCGCATCGAGGGCTTCGACTGCGTCGGCAATGGCGGCGGAATGCGGATCGTCGACGCCAATCACGACATCCGTGCCTTCGCCCATATTTGCGAACATGCGCGCCTTGAGCGCCGCGTAATTTTCGATCGTCCCATGCCGGTCGAGATGGTCAGGTGTGATGTTGAGAAGCGCAGCCGCGTCGGGCGCGAGCGAGGGCGTCAGTTCGATCTGGAACGATGAGAATTCCAGCACATAGGTGAGATCGTCGGCAAAGGGGTCGAGATCGAGCACGGCCGTGCCGATATTGCCGCCCAGCGCGACCCGCTTTCCCAGTTCCTTCAAGAGATGCGCGGTGAGCGCCGTGGTGGTCGATTTGCCGTTGGTGCCGGTGATGGCGATGACTTTCGCGGCAGACCGATCAGCCGCCTTCTGCCGGAAGAAAAGTTCCGTATCGCCAATGATTTCGATGTCCTCGTCCCGCGCACGACCAACGGTCCAGTGCGGCTCGGGATGGGTCAGCGGTACGCCCGGCGCCAGCACCAGCGCGGCGAACCGGCCGAAGTCACGCTCTGAGAGATCATCGAGAGTGACGCCGGCCTCGGCCGCCTTCGCACGCGCCACCTCGCCGTCGTCCCAGGCATATACGCGCGCGCCGCCCGCGGCGAGACTGCGCGCGGCTGCGATCCCGCTCAGCCCAAGGCCGAACACGGCGACGTCGCGTCCGGCGAAAATGGACACCGGGATCATGGTCGCGATCCTACCGAAGTTTGAGCGTCGAAAGTCCCACCAGGGCAAGCACCACTGCGATCAGCCAGAATCGGATCACGACTGTCGCCTCCGCCCACCCCTTCTGTTCGAAATGATGATGCAGCGGCGCCATGCGGAAAACGCGCCGCCCGGTAAGCCGGTACGACACGACCTGCACGATGACGCTGACGGCCTCCAGAACGAACAGTCCGCCGATAATCGCCAGAACTAGTTCATGTTTCGTTGCGACGGCGATGGCCCCGAGCGCGCCGCCCAGCGCCAGCGAGCCCGTATCGCCCATGAAAATCATGGCGGGCGGCGCGTTGAACCAGAGAAACCCGAGGCCCGCGCCGAGCAGCGCGCCGCAGATAATGGCGAGCTCGCCCGTCCCCTGCACATTGTGGATCTGCAAATAGTCGGAGAAGACCGCATTGCCGACGAAATAGGCGATGGCCCCGAACGACGCCGCCGCGATCATCACGGGCACGATCGCGAGCCCATCGAGCCCGTCGGTAAGATTGACCGCATTGCCAGCCCCCGCGATGACGAGTGCGCCGAGCACCACATAAAGCGGGCCGAGTTCGATCAGGACGTCCTTCAGGAACGGGATCGTCAGCGAGGAAGCGAAAGGCTCGGTCCCCAGCTTCATGATGGCGTAGGTGGCGATGCCGGCCGTCAGCAGCTCGATCACGATCTTGATGCGGCCCCCGAACCCGCCGGGGCTCTGCCGCTTCACCTTGAGATAATCGTCGTAAAAACCGATCGCGCCGAAGACCAGGGTGACGAGCAGGACGATCCAGACATATGGATTGGCGAGATTGCCCCAGATCAATGTCGCAAAACACGCAGAGGCCAGAATCATCAGGCCGCCCATTGTGGGCGTGCCCTGCTTCTTGATGATATGCCCGGAAGGACCATCGTCGCGGATCGGCTGACCTTTGCCCTGGCGCACGCGCAGGGACGCGATCAGCTTCGGACCGAGCAGGAACACGAACAGCAGCGCCGTCATCATTGCGCCGCCGGTACGGAAGGTGATGTAGCGGAAGACGTTCAGCGCGGAGAACTGGTCCGCGAACTGCGTAAGCCAAAGCAGCATCGGTCTAACCCTGCCCCGCGTCTTTGCCGGTGAAGCGCTGCTTCACCGCTTCGACCAGCGGCCCCATGCGGCTGCCGAGCGATCCCTTGATCATCACGACGTCCCCCCCGCGCACCGCTCCGAGAAGTGCGGGCTTCAGCGCCTCGGCCGTTTCGGCATAGGCGCCCCGGCGCGAGGCGGGAAGCGCATCCCACAGCGCCCGCATATGCTTGCCGCACGCAAGAACAACATCAATCGCCGCCGCGTCAATGGGCTTGGAAAGGTCTCGGTGCAATGCGTCCGCCATATCCCCCAGCTCCAGCATGTCCCCAAGAACGGCCACCGTCCTTAACCGGCGTCCGCGCGCCGACTGACCCAGCACTGCAATGGCCGCGCGCATGGACGCTGGGTTGGCGTTGTAGCTTTCGTCGATAAGGGTGATCCGGCCATCCCCAGAACCCAAAACGATCTGCGCCCCGCGCCCCTGCGGCGCGCGCATCTCCGCCAGCGCCGCCGCGGCCTTGGCGACATCCGCGCCGGCCAGATGCGAGGCCGCGAGGACGGCGAGCGAGTTCATAACCAGGTGACGTCCCGGCGCGCCGACCCTGTAGCTGATCGGGACGCCCGCAAGATCGGCCTCGACTTCGGAGTGATCGGCATGCAGGGCTAGGTAGGTCAGCCGGACATCCGCATCTTCCGCCTCGCCAAACGAGGCAATACACGCGCCGGCCGCCTTCGCCCGCGCCGCCAGCAGACCGAAATGCGGATTGTCGCGATTGAGCACCGCCGCGCCGCCCTCCTCCAGCCCGCGAAATATCTCCGCCTTCGCCTCCGCGATCTCTGCGATCGACGCGAAAAAGCCGAGATGCACGGGCTCGATGGTCGTCACGATAGCGATGTCGGGCTGGACCATCTGCGTCAGCGGCGTGATTTCGCCGGGGTGGTTCATGCCGATCTCGAACACCCCGAATGCGGCGTCTTTCGGCAAGTTCGACAGGGTGAGGGGCACACCCCAGTGATTGTTGTAGGATTTCTGTGAGGCATGCACCGGTCCCGAAGGCGACAGGGCGAGGCGCAGGGCTTCCTTCGTACCCGTCTTCCCAACGCTGCCGGTAACCGCGATGACCCTGCCACCGAACCGAGCCCGGGCGGCGCGCCCCAGCGCCGCCATCGCGCGCAACGGATCAGGCACGCGGATCAGGCGGTTATCGTCGCCGGTGAAACCGATTTCTACAAGGGCGAGCGATGCGCCCGCGCGGAGCGCCGCCACAACATAATCGTGCCCGTCGAGACGATCGCCCCTGATCGCGACGAACAGCTCGCCCGGTTTCAGCGATCGGCTGTCGATCGAGACGCCCGTGACTGGCGTCCCGGCATTGACGGCCAGTTCGCGGCCGACCGCCTCCGCCACGTCCTCTGCCGTCCAGATCTCCGTCACGCGCTGACCATCATGCTCTAAGCGCCGCCGCGACCGCATCGTGATCCGAAAACGGAAGCACCTTTGCGCCGACGATTTGTCCGGTCTCGTGTCCCTTACCGGCCACGAGCAGCACGTCGCCCTTGTCGAGATCGGCGATGGCCGTCGCGATCGCTTTAGCGCGGTTACCGATCTCGGTTGCGCCCGGCGCTGCGTCCATGATCGCCCGCCTGATTTCGGCCGGATCCTCGTTGCGGGGATTGTCGTCCGTCACATAGACCACATCCGCGCCCGCCACGGCCGCCGCGCCCATCTCCGGACGCTTGCCGCGGTCGCGGTCGCCGCCGCATCCAAACACGACCGCGAGTCTTCCGCTCGCGTAAGGCCGCAAAGCCGCCAGCGCCTTGGCTAGCGCATCCGGCGTATGTGCATAGTCGACGAAGATCGGCGCGCCCGACTCGGTCTCGCCCGCAAGATCGAGCCGGCCGCGTGCGCCTTTCAGCCCCTCGAGGGAAGCGATCACGCGCGGCGCATTCTCGCCCGACGCAATCGCCAGCGCGGCGGCGACGAGCACGTTCGATGTCTGGAAATCGCCAACCAGCTTCAGAAGGATGTCGTAGACGCCGTCCTGGTATTTCAGGCGCAGCCGCTGAGCGAATCCGTCGCGTTCGGTGGAGAGCAGCGTGATCGCCGTTCCGTTTCGCCCCACCGAAAACACCGGCAGCCCCCGCGCCCTGGCCGCTTCCGCCACTCGGTCGGCGTAAGCCTCGTCGGCGTCGACAATCGCAGGCGCGCCATCCGGCAGCAGCGTCGTGAACAGCCTGAGCTTCTGGGCGAAATAGTCCTCCGCGTCCGCGTGATAGTCCATGTGATCGCGCGAGAGATTGGTGAAGCCCGCGGCGGCGAAGCGCACGCCGTCGAGCCGTCGCTGCTGCAAGCCGTGGCTTGAGGC
>JBKJVQ010000120.1:0-3182 GCA_046717125.1 Methyloligellaceae bacterium | reverse complement strand
TCCGGGCTACGGTTCAACGATCACCCCAGCCGACGCCGCGAACTATCCTGCGCATCGACCACCGACAACGCGGTCATGTTGTAAATGCCGCGCGAGGAGGTCGACGATGTAAGTATGTGCGCGGGCCGCGCTGTGCCCAGTAGCATGGGCCCGACAGACAGAGCGTCCCCTAGCGTTTTCAGTAGCGTGTAGGAGATGTTCGCTGCATCGAGGCTAGGCATGACCAGAACATTGGCCTCGCCCTGAAGGCGCGACGACGGAAACACTCGATCGCGCAGCACGACGTCGAGCGCGGCATCCCCGCGCATCTCGCCTTCCGCTTCCAGATCCGGATCACGCTCGCGCAGCTTCTCGAGCGCTCTCCGCATCTTGCGCGCGCTCTCGCGATCCGATCCCCCAAAGGAGGAATGCGACAGCAGCGCGACTTTCGGCTCGATGCCGAAACGGCGAACCTGCGCCGCAGCCAACATCGCGATTTCGGCGAGATCGTCAGCGTCCGGATTGTCGGCTACGTGCGTATCAGCAAGGAAGTACGCGCCGCGATTCAGGATGATGAGGCTCATGGCGGCGCACTCGTGAACGCCGGACGCCAGCCCGATCACGTCCCGAACATGGCCGAGATGAACAGAGTAGCGCCCTTCCAGGCCGCACAACATCGCGTCCGCTTCGCCGCGATACACCGCCAAGGCCGCGATGATTGTCGGATTTGTCCTCACGAGCCGCCGTGCGGTGTCGGGCGTCACGCCCCTGCGGCAGGTGAGGCCGAGATAGGTCTCGACGTAGGATTTGTAGCGCGGGTCGTCCTCCGGATTGATGAGCTCGAAGTCGCGTCCGGCGCGGATGCGCAGGCCCTCCCGCTTCAGGCGTTGCTCGATCTCGTCCGGCCGGCCGATCAGGGTTGGCTGCGCGATCCCCTCCTCGATCACGAGTTGTGCCGCACGCAGAACGCGGTCGTCCTCACCATCGGCATAGACGACGCGGCGCGGATCGGCATGCGCGCGCGAAACGACCGGCTTCATGATCGTGCCGGACCGGAAAATGAAGCGGTCGAGCCGGTCGATATAGGAGTCGAAATCCACCATCGGACGCTTGGCGACGCCGGTATCGACGGCGGCGCGCGCCACGGCCGGCGCGATACGGACGATGAGGCGCGGATCGAACGGATAGGGGATGAGATAATCGGGACCGAACAGCCGCGTCGCGCCGCCGTAGGCCGCCGCCGCGATGTCAGAGGTCGAGTCCTGCGCCAGCGCGGCAATCGCATCGACCGCCGCGAGCTTCATCGCCTCGTTGATCTCGGACGCGAGCACGTCGAGCGCGCCGCGGAACATGTACGGAAAGCAGAGCACGTTATTGACCTGGTTCGGATAGTCCGACCGGCCGGTGCAAATCATCGCATCGTCGCGGACGGCATGGACCTCCTCAGGCAGGATTTCCGGGGTCGGGTTGGCCAGAGCCATGATCAGCGGCTTCGCCGCCATGCGCGCGACCATCTCCGGTTTCAGCACGCCGCCTGCAGACAGGCCAAGAAACACGTCCGCGCCGTCGATGACTTCGTCGAGGGTGCGCTTGTGCGTCACTTGCGCGAACACCGCCTTCCACGGATCCATGTGCGCCTCGCGGCCTTCATAGACGACGCCTTCGAGATCCGTGGCCCAGATGTTTTCACGCTTGGCTCCGAGCAGCACCAGCAGGTTGAGGCAGGCGATGGCCGCCGCGCCCGCGCCTGAGGTGACGATCTTCACATCAGGCAGCGACTTGCGCGCGAGGATCATCGCGTTTTTCACCGCCGCGCCGACAATGATGGCGGTGCCATGCTGGTCGTCGTGGAAGACGGGAATGTTCATGCACTGGCGCAGGCGCGTTTCGATCTCGAAGCACTCGGGCGCCTTGATGTCTTCGAGATTGATCCCGCCGAAGGTCGGCTCGAGCGCCGAGACGACATCGCAGAAACGGTCGACATCGCGCGCCTCGACCTCGATGTCGAACACGTCGATATTGGCAAACTTCTTGAAGAGGACGCCCTTCCCTTCCATCACCGGCTTGCCGGCGAGCGGACCGATCGCACCGAGGCCGAGCACTGCCGTCCCGTTGGTTATGACCGCGACGAGATTGCCCCGCAGCGTGAGCTGGGCGGCTTCGAGCGGATCGGCGACGATCGCCTCGCAGGCGGCGGCGACGCCGGGCGTGTAGGCGAGCGAGAGGTCTCGTTGCGTCACCAGCGGCTTGGTGGGCTCGACCGAAATCTTGCCCGGCCGCGGATTGCGGTGATAGGCGAGCGCGGCCGATCTCAGCTCGTCGGACAATTTCGAGGCCACCGCCCCCTCCCCGCTCACACGACCACACAACTCTTCGCCGGTCTGGTTAGCGCGAACGGCGGTTCGGTCTCAAGCCGCTTCGCGCGGGAGGGAAAAAGGGGGATGGTGCGTCGGTCAGTAAGACTGAACGAAACTCTCCGGCGTGCCGTCCTCCGGATTGACGAAGATGATATCCTTCGGATCGCGGCGCGGCGTGTCGACAGAGAGGAACACCAGCGGCGTTTCGGTGATTGTCGGCAGCGCGTGGACGACGCCCTGCTTGAAGAACAGCAGTTCGCCGGGCCCGAATGCGGCTTCCTTATCGGCCGACTCCATCCAGAACGTGCCGCGTCCGCTGAGCACGTAGAGATATTCGTCGCAGGTCGCGTGGTAGTGCGGCGGCGTCTCGCGATAGACCCGGAACACACGCGCGCTGGCGGCCGGCTCGTTCGTCAGATAGCGGTCGAGCAGCAGCGTCTCGGCCGTATCCGGAAACGACGCCGCAATCGCGCGCACATCGAAACGCCCGTGGGTTTGCGCCGGCGCACCCTCACTCATGACCCTTCTCCGATTCGAGGTGGAAAGCCCAAGCCGCATTTGCTATAGGCGCAAGCACACGGTCGCGCGACGCATCGTTGTGATCCCCGGTAGCTCAGTTGGTAGAGCAAGCGGCTGTTAACCGCTGGGTCGCTGGTTCGAGTCCGGCCCGGGGAGCCAAATCTCACTTTTAGACGATTTGGCGTTGTCGCTCGCCTCAAGGCGGGCGGCAGCAGTTGCGGTTTCCGCAAGCATGTCAAAGGGTTGGCGGAAAGTGGCGACCACTTTGCCATCCTCCCACGTGCAGTTCGATAGCATGAAATTGAGCAGGCGGCGTTTTTCGCGCGG
>JBKJVQ010000119.1:0-2804 GCA_046717125.1 Methyloligellaceae bacterium | reverse complement strand
ATTCAGAGAGGGCGAGGGCGTCCGCCCGTCGATTCGGAGCGCATTGACGTGCGCGTGCCGCGAAGCGTGCTAGCCGCGCTCGACGACTGGATCAGCCGTCAGAAGGATGCGCCGTCGCGTCCCGAGGCGGTGCGGCGGCTGCTGGCAAAGGTGCTGAGGCTGAAAAGAGGCTGATCTCAGTTGCATATCCGCCGCTACTTCGACTGAATCGACGCTACGCTAATAGTTTTTTTTGACCTCGATCCCCGTTCCGCGATCTAAAGGGCGTGTAGGAGTTGAGGGGACGGGACATTGCTGGCTAGTTACAAAAATGTACTGTGCACAACCGCCGCATTCGTGCTTGCGCTTTCTTGTGGTGCGGCTGGCACAATAGAATTCGCTAAAGCCGAAAAGGTTGGCGTCGCCGCCGCAGTCAACCCTGACGCCTTCTCCACGTTGAGTGGCGCGCAGAAGAGCCAACTCAATTTAGGTAAGGCAATCTTCTATAAGGAGCGCATCAACACCACTACTAGCGGCCTAGTGCAGGTGTTGCTCCTCGACGGCTCGACCTTCACGGTCGGACCCGGCTCTGACCTCATCATCGACAGATTCGTCTACGACCCGAAGCAGGGAGCTGGCGAGATCACTGCCTCCTTCTCTAAGGGGGTAATGCGCTTCGTCGGCGGCAAGATTTCCAAGAACGCAGACGCCGTCACCATCAAGACACCTGCCGGCGCCCTCGGCATCCGCGGCGGCATTGTGCAAGGCAATGGGAAGATCTGGTCCTTTCTCTACGGCGTCGAAATGGTGTGGAAAGGCCAAGACGGAAGAACGCTAAAAATCTATCAGCCCGGCTATACGCTAGACCTTACCGGTGGTACGGCGAAGGCGAGGCCGACAACGGTTGCTGATACCCACACACTGATGGCTGCGCTGTCCAACAGCTATAAAAGCTTCGAAAAAAGCGGCGGAGTAATCGGCAATACACCCCCGCCTCAGGTGTTTGCCGAACCAATCAGCCTTCAAGACCTGATTGCCGATTCGACAGCCAGTCGGATCGACGCCACGCTCGAACAGGAGAAGACGAACCAGTCAGTCGCTGGAGCGGATGAAGACGGTAGCTCGGAGCCGACCGGCCAACAGCCTCAGGCTGATCCCGGGCCTAATCCTAATCCTAATCCTAATCCTAATCCTGATCCGGGCCCCGATCCCGAACCTGATCCAGATCCAGATCCAGATCCGGATCCCGAACCTGATCCAGATCCGGATCCCGACCCTGATCCAGACCCAGATCCGAATCCTGACCCTGATCCTCACCCTGAACCTCGGCCGCGTGCCTCAGTGGGCGGCTACGCTGCTGGTTTGGCTTTTGGGGGGGAGGATGCACCGCAATATGGTCTAGCTAATTCGGACAACGACGAGGGGGTAGCGTTCAGCCTTACAAAGGGATTCGGCGTAAGCAGCGAAGAAATTAGAGCAGGTGCCTTACCGTTCCCCGAAGGAACAGTGCAGGTCCTCCCGGCGGAAAGAGAGAACATTCGCAACTTCTGCCGAGTCTGCACTTTCGCGGATTGGGGCAGTTGGCACGCCGAGCGCGCGCTTGATCGCCAAGGCCAGAACCTCAGCAATATTTTTGGCTGGTGGATATCGGGCAATGCGGTCTCAAGCGACGATATGCCGATGAGGGGAACCGCAAAATACGCGGGCGATGCCATGGGCAACGTCGCCAAGCTAAACGGTGCTGCGTGGCTCAGCTTTGTCGCGACAGGCGATATGAGCATGAGCTGGAACTTCAACAATCGCAGCGGGGTCCTTCACATCAGTAATTTCGACGGAAAAAATTTCAACGGAACCATGTCAGCGCCCGGCGTAGTCAATTTCAGTGGCGACCTTCAGGGAAGTGACGTCTTTGGCAAAGCTAATGGTGCCTTTGTTACTGGACCCGGCTTTGAGCGGGGAACGCCTCCCCCCGGCGTGATTGGAAATTTTGGTGTCGGCAACGAGAACTGGAAGGCAACCGGCATTTTCGGCGGTGCACTTGCCAAATAATGCTCCCGGTAGAATTGCGTATGCCGAAGCAAGCCGACCGCCCTGGTTCGCGTAGGCACGCGGCTGGACTGGGGCGACGCTCTGGCGAGGGGATGTTCTGCAGCGAGGACGAAGCGCAGGCGGCGGGATGGCGGCGGACCGCTGCCTAACGTTGCGCAGACCGGCGAACGCAGATCAGCGTTCCACCCCGCACCCAGCGCTGAAACGCTTCGGCCTGCTCACGTGTCTGGAAACAGGTCCGCGTCCGCTCGTCGGTGATACAGCCTGCACGGCGTTTCTGCGCGTCCAGTGCGATTCCGCATCCTGCGCTGTGGCGGAGCTGGTCAAACGGGTCGGCCGGGAACTCAACCTGATAGGGCCACCTATCGTCGATTGTCCGGGGAGTGATCTCGCCCTTGCGCCGTGACAAAAAGGCAGGATGAGAACGGATCAGGAACAGCGTCAAGCGACCTGAGGTGGCGGCCAACATCGATTGGCGCGAGGGCGGGCCGAGAAGACGCATCGCGCGGCAGCTGCGAGAAGGCCGGAGCCCGCCGCCCGTGCGACTAAACGGCCATCGAGGGCAGGAGAAATCCATGGCCGACGATGAGTCAAAATCGGGTGGATTTTTCTATGACCAGCCTCTTGACGCCCGACGGGCGCTCCCTAACTTTTTCGTGCCAGGTGCTGTTTCTCAGGCCTTGCAGTCCAGAGGTGTGCCCGAGCCCTTCGGGCACCTTCGTACCCAAGTTGCTCAGAGGAGGACATGGTTATGAGGAGCTCTTTTGACTTCGCAC
>JBKJVQ010000118.1:0-5249 GCA_046717125.1 Methyloligellaceae bacterium | reverse complement strand
ACGTGGATGGCCGGGACAAGCCCGGCCATGACGACCGAGTCCAGATAAATCCTGCTCTAATGTCAACGGCTAAGGCGCGGCGCAATCCCCGTCGCGCAGGCCCTCCTGGACTTCCGTCATGGTCATGTTCTTGCCGCCCATGTCCATGGTTATGCGGCCATGGAAAGCCTCCGGGCCGAGCGTGTACATGGCCGAGGCGCGAGCGGCGTTCGGCCCCGGACAAACGATGTCGAAGGTCAGCCTCGTTCCGTCTTGGGCGATGTTCGAGATCGGGCATTTGCCGAGCGGATTATTGCTGCTGAGCACACGCAGTCCGTGGCTTTCCTGATCCGTGACGCAGATCGTTTCCCGCTTCTTCGCGCCGGCATTGCCCAGATGCGGGAGCTGCAAGTCGACCTCCACGGCATAGGCGCCGGGCTTCAGCATGATCTCGTCCTCAGCCGCGCCGCCGGGCGCAATCAGGAGTGCGATCATGACCGCGAGCGGCGCGGCGAGGATCACGATTTGGCCTCGCGGTCGAGCAGGATGCGCTTGCGCGGCAGGCCGCCACGATAGCCGGTGAGAGCGCCACTGCTGCCGATGACGCGATGGCACGGCACGGCGACGGCAATCGGGTTGGCCCCGCAAGCCGATCCCACCGCGCGCACGGCCTTGGGCGCGCCGATCTTCGCCGCAATCTCCGCGTAGGTCGCGGTCTTGCCGGCGGGAATGTCGCGCAGGGCTTGCCAGACGCGGTGCTGGAAGGCGGTACCGCGGATGTCCAGCGGCAGGTCGAGACCCCGGCGCGGCTCTTCGACGAACGCGATCACGATGGAAACGACGTGGTCGAAATCCTTGTCCCCCGCGATGACCCGCGCCTTCGGGAAATACGCGCGTAGCTCGTCTTCCAGCGCCTCGGACGAGTCGCCGAACAGAATGGCGCAGACGCCCTTCTCAGTTGCTGCGACCAGAACCTTGCCGAGGGAGGTTGTGCCCACGGCGAAATTTATGTCCTCGCCCACGCCGCCCTTGCGGAACTTCGTTGGCGTCATGCCGAGTACGTCCGGAGCGCTGGCGTAGAATCGGCCGGCGGAATTATAGCCGGCCCCATGAATGGCTTCGGTCACGGTCTTGTCCTTTCCGAGCTCTGTGCGGACGCGCGCGTGGCGATGCGCGAGCGCGTAGGCCTTGGGGGTCACGCCCGCGATCGCCTTGAAGACACGGTGAAAATGATGCGGGGAGAGGCCTGCCTGCGCCGCAAGGTCGGCAAGGCGCGGTTCATCCTCGGCCGTCTCGATCAGGCGGCAGGCCTCCGTCACACGGGCGGCATGCTCCTCGGCGAGCGATGGCCGGTCCGGCTTGCAGCGTTTGCAGGGACGGAAGCCTGCGCGCTCGGCTTGCTCGCGCGTGGCATGAAAGGCGACGTTCTCGCGCTTTGGCGTGCGCGCGGGGCAGCCGGGGCGACAATAGATGCCGGTCGAAGCCACTGAGAGATAGAACTGACCATCGTTCGTCGCGTCGCGACGCAGCACGGCCTGCCAGCGTTCATCGTCTTCATCGGATTGCGCAATCGGTGCTGTCTTCAGGATCGTGCTCATAATGCAAACATATGCGCGCAAGAGAGCCCGCGCACTCCGGTCCTTGCGGTCAAATCGGTTTTCTCTGCAAGGTGGCCCGCATTTGAGGGACGCATGACAGTCGACGGCGTGGAGAAACGGCGGCGCACGCAGCGCAGGCTGATCGGCTTTTTCGCCGGCATTGCCGCGCTCGTCATCACGATCGTGACGCTGCCGCCCGGCGGCATGTCGCCGGAAGCCTGGCGCGTGGCGGGCCTCGCCATGCTGATGGCGATCTTCTGGATCACCGAACCGATCCCGATACCCGCCACCGCGCTTGTTCCCCTCGTCGCACTGCCCATGCTGAACCTTGCCTCGGGCAAGGATGCGGCAGCGCCCTACGCCGATCCCGTCATCTTCCTTTTCCTCGGCGGCTTCGTGCTGGGCATCGCCATGCAGCGCTGGGGCCTCCACAAGCGCATCGGCATCTCCGTCGTTTCGTTCGTCGGCACATCGCCGAACCGGCTGCTGGGCGGCTTCCTGTTCGCTACCGCCTTCATCTCCATGTGGGTGAACAACACGTCGACCGCGATCATGATGCTGCCCGTCGCGCTGTCGGTGATCGCCTATCTCGGCGAGGGACGCGCGCGCGGCGAAGAAGGCTTCGGCCAGCTCGACACCGCGCTCGTGCTCGCCGTCGCCTACGCTTCGACGATCGGCGGTCTCGGCACGCTGATAGGCTCAACGCCGACCGCGCTGCTCGCAGCCTATATGGCGCGGGAACACGGGATCGAGATCGGCTTTGGCACTTGGATGGTGATCGGCGTGCCGGTGGTCGTCACCATGATCCTCGCCGTCTGGGCTGTGCTCGCGCGGCTCTATCCAGCGCCCGCCAGCCTCGGCGCACGTGCGGCGGAGGCGATCGCCAGCGAGCTGGCGGCATTGGGGCGCATCCGTGCCCCCGAGATTCGCACCGGGCTCGTCGTGATGGCAACTGCGCTTGCCTGGATCCTGCAGCCGCTGGTCGAGAAGACCCTGCCGGGCTTCACCGATACGACCATCGCCATTGGCGGCGCGCTCGCCATGTTCATCGTGCCGTCGGGCGACGCCAAAGGTGGACCGCTCCTGATCTGGCGCGATCTCGACGATCTGCCATGGGGGGTGCTGATCCTGTTCGGCGGGGGCCTCAGTCTTGCTGCCGCCATCGGCACAAGCGGGCTCGCCGCCTGGCTCGGCGCGCAGATGCAGGCATTCGCCGCCTGGCCGCTAGTGTTCCTGATCGCGGCGGCGACTCTCGGCATGCTTCTCCTCACCGAGCTGATGAGCAATACCGCGGCTTCCGCCATCTTCGTGCCTCTAGGCGGGGCCGTAGCGCTCGGCCTCGGGCTCGACCCGATGCTGCTCACCGTGCCGCTGGCCTTGGCGGCGGGCTGCTCCTTCATGCTGCCCGTCGGCACGCCGCCCAATGCGATCGTCTATGCATCCGGCCGGGTCACGATCGCGCAGATGGCGCTGGCAGGATTCTGGCTCAACCTGATCGGGCTGGTCGTGATCACCGCCGCGACAATGCTCACGGCGGACTGGCTGTTTAAATAGGCTGATCGGACGGATGAATACCCGCTCCGTTGAACAGGCTGCTTGCCAAGCTTCTCAGGAGCAAGCGATATGACGCACATGTCATGGGCTCCGTCTTCACGGCCCGGACGGAAAAGCGCCCCGCGCTCTGGATCGAAGCAGCCGGACAGATCGCGCAACGGGCACACGCGCGTCATGACGCTGTGGGCACGCGCCGATCTGCTACCGGATGCGACATTTTGAACGACGATCGAGAGGTTTTTGCGTCCCAATCTCCGCCACATTTTCCTGCGCGGCGTGTTACAGTGCCCCGCATGAGCACACATCGTTATCGCATTGCGCAACAGGTCGGATTTTTCGCCCCGCTGGTTCCGGCATCCGCGGGGGACTACCACGTCGTGGCTCTTGTGCCTGCGACCGAGAACGGCGAGCCACAGTACCGCATCAAGAGCAGCACCGAATCGTACGAGCGCCTGGCGCTGGAACGGCATCTTACCGGACGTTGAGTGCGACGTGGGAATCCTGCCGGCCGCGTAGGCGCTTCCTGACACAATAAAGGCCCCGCGACTTTGCAGTCGCGGGGCCTCATGTGCCGCCAAAAGCGGGCGGAAGTTACGCCGCCTGGATGGTCTTGACTGCGATTTTGCCGCTGCGGGCGTCGGTTGCGGTGTCGAACTGCACCTTCTGACCTTCGGTCAGAATGCGCATGCCTGCTGCTTCCAGCGCGGTGGCGTGGACGAACACGTCCTTGGAGCCATCCTCGGGCTGGATGAAGCCGAAGCCACGATCGGCGTTGTAGAATTTCACGGTACCAGGCGTCATTGTCGTTTCCTTGAGAGTGGGCGCATTCAGGCGCGATAAGGGCGCGCGACCTCGCGCGACCTCGTATCCGAACTTAACCTGTGTCTTGAAGAACCCCTCCGAAGAGGGGAAGGCTGCAAGGGCAAACCGGCAAGCTCGAATACTCGCCTATATAAGCGTTTCCGCGCGGTGCGGCAAGAAAAAGGCTTCACCTCGCGCACGATTTGCAGGCCGTGCCTCCCCTGGCCAGAATGCTCTGTAGGCAGACGATCCAGATTCTGAATGCTGGTCCTCAGGGAACGAAGCTGGTCGGACGGATTGCCCTACCGAATGCCGGCGCGGCGGTGGGCGGGGCGGAGCCCCACAGGCCGCCCTTCTCCTTCAGTTCGTTGAACTTTTTCGAAACCTGCGAGAGACGCGCGTCCCATTCGGGATCAGGCGTCTGGCCCTCGATGGTCGTAAAATAGGCTTGCATCATGCAGGCAATGGCGAAAGGCTCGAGCAGCGCCGCCTTCACCGCCCAGGCGAAAATCAGCGCGAACGCGACGCTCAATGCCGACCAGCCGCCTGGCATGAACCAGACGAGCGCGGCAGCGGGCGCGAGCATTAGCGCGAAGACGATCACCGACAGCCCGTAGACGATGGCGGTGAGAAAGGCGGCATTCTTCATCATGGGCTGGGCGTTCTGCGCGTAATAGACCAGCGCCACGCGCGCGCTCTCCCAAGGCCATGGGAGCCAGGCGTTTTGCTGCTTCTAACCTGTTTGGATCGTCTTCCGGCGATAACTCGAACAGATGGCGTGCGCTGTTAAACTGCGCGAGTTCGGAGCCCAGATCAGGCGCGGCGTCAAAATATTCTCGGGCGAAACCAAGCCGAGCTTGTGTGCCGGCGTGCCATGACAGCACCACATCCCACAGATGCATTTGCCGCGCATCGCCCGGGAACCTCTTCGGCCTATCCCGACCACCTCGGCGGAGTACATCAACACCCTGGCGCATTTTCATCGAGCGGAGATCAGTCGAATGGCTGGCTGGCGCGACCGCATCGATCGCACCAGCAACTGGGCCATCACCACCGTTGTGGCCGCAATGCTCTCTATCTCGCTTTCGACGCCGACAGCGCACCACGGGGTTCTGTTATTTGCTATGCTGCTGGTTCTCCTGCTCCTCTCGATCGAAGCGCGCCGATA
Organism: Methyloligellaceae bacterium; assembly: GCA_046717125.1. Taxonomy (GTDB): domain Bacteria; phylum Pseudomonadota; class Alphaproteobacteria; order Rhizobiales; family Methyloligellaceae; genus JBKJVQ01. Next base: position 149 of record JBKJVQ010000118.1, on the reverse strand, counting down.
CCGCTTCTTCGATGTGTATCGCGCGCGGGTCCGGCTGCTTGAGCGGATCCTATTCTCTCCGATCTTCGCCGCAGCCCCGGATATCGACGGGGACTGGGCATCCACCCTCAGCAAAGACCTGCGCAAGCCGCAGTTCCTCATGACACACA
>JBKJVQ010000117.1:0-9659 GCA_046717125.1 Methyloligellaceae bacterium | reverse complement strand
CGGCGCGGCAGCCCGCGCGAGGGTGGCGGCGACAAGGGCGAGGATCGCGCCCGCGTGCTCGAACGCGGCAAGCTCAAGATGGATCCGGAGCGCCATACGTGTCTCTGGGACGCGCGGCCGGTCACCCTGACCGTGACCGAGTTCCTGATCCTCCAGTCGCTGGCGCAGCGGCCGGGCGTGGTCAAGAGCCGCGATGCGCTGATGGACGCCGCTTACGACGACCAGGTCTATGTCGACGATCGAACGATCGACAGCCACATCAAGCGGCTGCGGAAGAAGTTCAAGGCGGTCGACTCGAATTTCGATGTGATCGAAACGCTCTACGGCGTGGGCTACCGGTTCAAGGAAGTCGCCGCCTGAGGTAGCTGAACGCTCCTTGTACGGATAATCCGGTCACGTCTTCGGCGCGATAAAGTCATTCACATTATCGGCTCTGCGCGACGCGCCGTCGGTTCGCGCGCCGGCCTCCGCCAGCGCCGCAAAGCCGCCCTTCACATGGCTCACCTTCTCGAAACCCATACCGATCATCGTGCGCGCGGCGAGCGCTGAGCGCCCGCCCGTGCCGCAATAAAGGATCAGTTCCGCGTTCTCGTCGAGCGCGGGGTCGTGCAGCGGGCTGGACGGATCGGCCTTGAATTCGAGCAACCCGCGCGGGACATGCACCGCGCCTGCAACCTTGCCGGACGCGGCGATTTCTTCGGGCTCGCGCAGATCGACGAAGGTGACGCCGTCCATGCCGACGAGCTTCGCGGCATCGGCAGCAGGGATCATCGTCACGATGTCGTTGGCTTCCTCGACCAATTCGTTCGCAGGGCGTATCGGCATGTTGGTTTCCTTGCTCATCGGCCTCGACCAGATGTGACGCGATCGGGCGCGATCCGCAATGCGGATGGCTGGCGCGTAGCCCGACACGAAGGTCGGCGCCCCTCTTTAGGCCTTCATGTTCGTGCGCCTCATGCCGCATGGCCGCCGGACGCACCTCAAATGATAAGCGAAAGACCTATCATTCGGAGTATTCTGCGCCGCGTTTCATGCTCCATCCCGGGACCATCGCCGAGCCGCGAGGCAAATTGCGAACGACAGCTTCATCAAGCCCACTCAAGCCGCAAACAGTTTCCTTGGGGCGGCGATTCCGTCATGGTTTTTGCGCCCGCTGCACCCGAACAATTGCGCGCGAGGCTTGCGCCACATTTCCCCCCGAAAGTGCTATGGTGTTTGCAGCATCGGCGGACTTGAGTCCGCCTGAAAAGAATCCAACAAACATAGGAGGACACGCTAATGCTGGTTCAGGCATTGGAGGAGCTGAATCGCTCGATCGCGATCCGGCCCAAATACGACAATTTCATCGGCGGCAAATGGGTCGCGCCGGTCCAGGGCCGCTACTTCGACAACCTCTCGCCGATCACCGGCAAGAAGATCTGCGAGATCGCGCGCTCGACGGCCGAGGATGTCGAGCTTGCGCTCGACGCCGCCCACAAGGCGAAGGACAAATGGGGCAAGACGTCCGCGACCGAGCGGGCGAACATCCTCAACAAAATCGCCGACCGGATCGAGGAACGCCTGCCGCTTCTCGCCATGGTCGAGACGATCGACAACGGCAAGCCGATCCGCGAAACGACGCATGCGGACCTGCCGCTCGGCGTCGATCATTTCCGCTATTTCGCGGGCTGCATCCGAGCCCAGGAAGGCTCGCTGTCCCAGATCGACGAAGACACCGTCGCGTATCATTTCCATGAGCCGCTGGGCGTCGTCGGGCAGATCATCCCGTGGAACTTCCCGCTGCTGATGGCAATCTGGAAGCTTGCGCCCGCGCTGGCTGCCGGCAACTGCGTCGTGCTGAAGCCTGCCGAACAGACCCCGATGAGCATCATGGTGCTGATGGAAGTCATCGGCGACCTCCTGCCCGAAGGCGTGATCAACGTCGTCAACGGTTTTGGCGTCGAAGCGGGCAAGCCGCTCGCCTCCAACAAGCGCATCGCCAAGATCGCGTTCACGGGCGAGACGACCACCGGCCGCCTGATCATGCAGTACGCGTCCGAGAACATCATCCCGGTCACGCTGGAGCTGGGCGGCAAGTCGCCGAACATCTTCTTTGCCGACGTGATGGCTGAGGACGACGCCTATCTCGACAAGTGTCTCGAAGGCTTCACCATGTTCGCGCTGAACCAGGGTGAGGTCTGCACCTGCCCCAGCCGCGCGCTCGTGCACAAGTCGATCTATGACAAGTTCATGGAGAAGGCGATCGCGCGCACCGAGAAGGTCAAGGCCGGCCACCCGCTCGATCCCTCGACCATGATCGGCGCGCAGGCCTCGAACGATCAGCTGGAGAAGATCCTGTCCTATGTCGATATCGGCAGCAAGGAAGGCGCCGAGCTTCTGACCGGCGGGGAGCGCAACAATTTCGACGGCGAGCTCTCGGAAGGCTTCTACATGCAACCGACCGTGTTCGCGGGCCACAACAAGATGCGCATCTTTCAGGAGGAGATCTTCGGGCCGGTCCTTTCGGTCGCGACGTTCGACTCCGACGAAGAGGCGCTCGAGATCGCCAACGACACGCTGTACGGCCTCGGCGCCGGCGTGTGGACGCGCGATGGCACCCGCGCCTACAGGTTCGGCCGGGCGATCCAGGCGGGCCGCGTCTGGACCAACTGCTACCACACCTACCCGGCGCATGCGGCCTTCGGCGGCTACAAGCTGTCGGGCATCGGACGCGAGAACCACAAGTCCATGCTCGACCACTATCAGCAGACCAAGAACATGCTTGTGTCGTACAGCCCGAACGCGCTCGGTTTCTTCTAGACGCGCAAGGCAGTAGCCAGCCGAAAAAGCCCCGCCCGGGAAACCGGGCGGGGCTTTTCTTTGTTTCAAGCTGAGAGGATGCCTACCGCTTCGCAGCGTCTTTTGTCGCGGCTTCCTTAACTTGGGATTTCGGAATCACGACCACGCCCCAGGGAAGCTGACCGACTTTCACGCTCTTGACCGCTTTCTGTGTCTCGACGTCGATCATTGTTACGTCATTGGAGATACCGTTGGTCGAATAGAGCCGCTTCTCCTCCGGATCGAGCGCAAGGTGCCAGACGCGGCGGCCGGCGAGGATGTAACTCAGCACCTCATAGGTCTTCGCATCGACCACCGCGATGCGGTCGGCGGGTCCCAGTGCGACGAACGCGTATTTGCCGTCCTCTGTCAGCGCCATGCCGACGGGCTGAAGCCGGTCGGCCGATACGCCCGGCACAGCAAAGGATATTTTCTTCAGTTCCTGCCGTGTCTCGACGTCGAACACCGAGACGGTGCCGCCAATCTCGGACGAGACCCACAGCCGCTTGCCGTCGGGATCGAACCGCGCGTCGCGCGGGCGCGCATCGACCAGCGAATTGTCGACCAGGGTCAACGTTGCAACGTTGATCCAGTGCGCCATGTTGGTGGTTTCCGACGTGGTGATGGCCCATTTACCGTCCGGGCTTACAGCCATGCCTTCCGGCTCGACGCCCACATCGATCTGGGCGACGACCTGCCGCTTTTCGACGTCTACGACTGTCGTTACGGCGTTGTCCTCGTTGGCGACGAAAAGCAGCTTGCCGTCCGGATGCAGGGCGAACTGTTCGGGGTCCGCACCTGAAGGAAGTTCATGGACGATCTCGCCCGTGGCGATGTCCATGACCTGCACTGCGTCCGCGTTCGACGCGCAGATATAGAGCTGCTTGCGGTCCTTCGAGACGATGATGCCGCGCGGCCGCGCGCCGACCGGAATCGTCTTGACGACCTGCATCGTGTCGCTGTCGATCACACTGATCGTGTTGTCCTTCTCGTTCGAGACATAGACGTAGTGCGCCTCAGCCTGCGCCGCGGCGATCGTTAAGGCGGCCAAGGCCAGCATCCAACCGCGCATAAGGGTGTACTCCATTAAGACCATCGAGGGGCCATTCTCGGCGCGGTCGCCTTGAACGCGAGTGGGCCGCGCAGGGATCGCATTCTCGTCGGGGCGCGAGATTGCAGGCGGGCGATGCGTCTGACGCGCTGGCCCGATCCACGCCCGACCGGACTGTAGGTTGGACTGGGGGCAATGACACTGTCCATAATTGCCAAACCGGTGGAACTTGCGCGCCTTCAAGCGCGTCCTTCAGGACAATGTACCACCAAAGGACAATGGGGCGATCCGGAACGGCCCCCTATGGTCCCCGGCAACTTTCAGCATGGAGCAAAAAGAATGCGTTATGTAAGGAAGGCCGCTTTGGCCGGCATGATGACAATCATGGTAGCGATCGCTGCGCCTCAGCTTGTGTTCGGTCATGGGGACGTGCAGCCGCAGGCGGTCGACACGACCGGCCTCAAGCCGCTCGGCGAAGAGCTGCTGATGGAAAATCCGTACAAAGGCGACGCCAGGGCGATCGAGATCGGCGCTTCGGGATACAATTCGAACTGCGCGCGCTGCCACGGGCTCGAGGCCATCTCGGGCGGCATCGCCCCCGATCTGCGCAAGCTCGAGGACACGCCAGAGGGAGACGAGTGGTTTATCAACCGCGTCCGGTCTGGCGCCATGCAGAACGGTGTGACCAAGATGCCCGGATACGAGGGCATTATCAGCCAGGAAGCGATGTGGGCGATCCGCTCCTACATCAATTCGCGCGCAAGCCAGTAATGCGCCTTATCCGTTCCCTGGCCGCGCTCGCGGCCTGCGTCTTGTTCGGTTCGCTGGCCGCCGCGCCCCTCAGTGCCCGCCCGCTCGACGAGGTCAAGACGTCGGGCGAGCTTCTGATCGCCGTTTATGACGACTTCGCGCCGTATTCGTTCGAAAAAGACGGGCAGCCTCACGGAGTCGATGTGGAGATCGGCCGCGCTTTGGCGGAGAAGCTCGGCGTGAAGCCGAAATTCGTGCTGCGCATGGCCGGCGAGAACGTGAGCGACGATCTGCGCGTCAATCTTTGGCAGGGACCGCGTACCGGCGGCGGCGTCGTCGACGTCATGCTGCATGTGCCCGCCGCCAAGGAACTCGGCTTGAAGGACGAGTTCGTGTTCCCGATCGGCCGGTATTATTCCGAACGCGTGGCGCTGCTCGTCGACCCGGCGAAAGTGGGCGCCAACGAAACGCTCGCGCTGTTCATAAGCCATCCGATTGGAGTTGAACTTGACACGCTCGCCGACATGTATGTCAGCTCTCCGCAGACGGCCGAAGGAAAGATCGGGCAGAATGCGTTCCGGTATCGCAACTTCGATGCTGCAATCGAAGGCCTGAAGAAGGGCGAGGTTGCCGGACTTCTCGGCCCGCAGGCGCAACTCGAATGGGCTGCCCGCGAGGTCGGACGTCCCGTCAAGGTCGGACGTCCTCCTATGCCTGGCCTCGAAGTCACAGGCTGGGACGTCGGCATTGCCGTCAAGGCTGACAGTCGCGATCTCGGCTATAAGCTCGTCGACACGCTCACCGAAATGCGGAAATCAGGCGCGCTCACGGAAATTTTCAAGCAGTATGGGTTGACCTACGAGGCCGAATTCGACGACCAAAACTAGGCTTCGGATCTCATGGCGGAGGCGGGCCTCGCGCAGATTAATTCTCGGCCTTGTCGCGGTCGCCCTCCTCGCCGCTCCGGCTCTCGCCGCCGAGCCTTCGGCCGATCCGCTCCGTTTACAGATATGGCGGGATCGGGCGCAGCAGTTCCTGCCGCAGGGCGACATCGTCTTCGACCAGAACGTGCGGGTGATCGTCACGCCATTGGCGGAAGACCCCGCGACCGTTCCGGTGACGGTCGATGCCTCGGCTCTTAAAGGCGTGCAGCGCATTGTCGTGTTCGCCGATCACAGCCCCATTCCGCACGTACTGACATACCTGCCGGTCGCGGCCCGGCCAACGCTGTTGTTCCATTTCAAGGTCGAGCAGTCGACTGTCGTACGCGGCGCCGCGCAGACCGAAGACGGCGTATGGTATGTGGGATACGCGCAGATCTCGGCGACCGGCGGCGGCTGCACCATGCCGGCCAAGGCGCATGGCGAAAAGGACTGGACCTCGCGCCTGAATGAGGTACGGGCGCGGATCTGGCGGCATGACGGGCGTGACGCCCGGTTGCGCGTGCGCATCCAGCATCCGATGGATACCGGCCTTGCGCCCGGCATCCCCGCCTTTTTTATCGAGCATGTCGAAGTACGCACGCCGGGGGGAGCCCTTCTCGGAAGGCTCGAACTGCACGAGCCGGTATCTGAAAACCCGATGCTGACGCTCGAGCCGAATGTTCCGGCGGGCGTCGATGTTCTCCGCGTGGCCGGCCGCGACAATAACGGCAACAGTTTTGACGTCGAGGTGCCGGCGCCGGTCCGCGCGAGCGCGGCTGCTTCGCCTAGAGACGGCTGACAAATCTTATGAACGACATCTCACGCCGCAGCCTTCTGATTGCCGGTGTGGTCGCGATGCTGCCTCTCGGCCCGCGCCGCCTGCTCGCCGCCCTGACATACGATCTGAAAGCCACGCCTATCGGGCAGGCAACCTGGGTTGTCTACGGCAAACGCGAGTTCTTCACGCCGGAAAACGGCGGCGCGATTGTCAACACGGCCTTCGTCGACACCGCGGACGGTGCGGTCGTCATCGATACCGGATCGTCGCGGCTGTTCGGCGAAGCGTTGCATGACCTCGTCCGCACGACGACCGGCAAAGACATCGTCCGCACTTACATTACGCACCACCACCCTGACCATTTTCTGGGCTCCCAGGCGTTTCCGGCCGAATCGCTGGCGAGCCTGCCCGGCGTGATCGAAAACATCAGAGTGGAGGGCGATCCCCTCGCCGCGAACCTCTACCGGCTGATCGGCGACTGGATGCAGGGCACCGAGATCGTCGTACCGCCACGCGCTATCGAGAAGCTGGAGCAGTTTGGCGCACTCAGATTCGTGCCGATCCCTCTTTCCGGACATACGAGCTCCGATCTCGTCCTCCTGGACGAGCGGACCGGTCCTGTTCGGCGGCGATATCGTGTTCCTCGACCGCGCGCCGACCACGCCCCATGCCGACCTGCAGAAATGGCGCCGTGCGCTGGCGGAGATGGGCGCGATCGGCTACAGGCTGCTGGTGCCGGGGCACGGCCCCGCCGAGAGCGGTGGGCGCGCCATCGCCCAGACGCTCGACTATCTCGACTGGCTGGAGCAGGCGCTGACCAATGCGATAGACTGCGGACTCTCCTCGACCGAGGCTATGGCTCTACCGATGCCGCCGCAGTTCGACGCGATCGCGCTTGCCCGCGAGGAGTTTCGGCGCTCAGTCGTGCACCTTTTTGGCCGGTTCGAGGAAGCGCTCCTCCCCATTCCAGGAAACACTACCCGCTGATCGCGGGACGATTCTGTACTTTTAGGCTATCCCCCGGCCTATTCCCCTTCGCTACGGTCCCCGCTCAAGGCGCGGAAAAGCCAACGCTCCGACAACGGAGAAGCACGCATCTGTGCCCTTCACTCAAATGGCCCTAGGGAGGGGATCATGTTGAAATCTAAGGCGGCTCTCCTAGCCGCTGCGGGAGCCGTCGCGCTCCTTTTAGGCGCTTTCGTTCAGAACGCACGCGCCGACGTGACGATCGAAAACATCCTCGACGACCAGAAGACAGTGGACGATGTCGTTTCCTTCGGCATGGGCCCGGAAGCGCAGCGCTACAGCCCGCTCGACAAAATCAACAAGGACAATGTCGCCGGGCTCGTCCCGGCCTGGACCTTCTCCATGGGCGGCGAAAAGCAGCGCGGTCAGGAGAGCCAGGCCCTCGTCAAGGACGGCGTGATCTACCTGACCGGCTCGTATAGCCGCATGTGGGCAATCGACGCCAAGACGGGCAAGGAGCTCTGGCAGTACGACCATCGCCTTCCCGAAGGCATCCTGCCGTGCTGCGACGTCGTCAATAGCGGCGCCGCGCTGTTCGGCGACAAAGTGATTTTCGGCACGCTCGACGCCAAGCTCGTGGCGCTCGACGCCAAGAGCGGCAAGGTCGTCTGGACCAAGACGATCGACGATTTCAAGGGCGGCTACTCCTATACCGCGGCCCCGTTAATCGTTCCTTCCGAAAAGTTCGGTCCGATCCTCGTCACCGGCGTATCGGGCGGCGAGTTCGGCGTCGTCGGCCGGGTTGAGGCCCGCAAGGTCGATAACGGCGAGCTGGTCTGGTCGCGACCCGTCATCGAGGGCCATATGGGCAAGCTCGAGGGCAAAGACTCGTCCATGACGGGCGAGAAGGGCAAGACCTGGAAGGGCGACTTGTGGAAGTTTGGCGGCGGAGCCACGTGGCTCGGCGGCACGTACGATCCGGCGACCAAGCTGGTTTTAATCGGCACCGGCAACCCGGCGCCGTGGAATTCCTGGCTGCGCCCCGGCGACAATCTGTATTCCTGCTCGCGCCTCGCACTCGATCCGGAGACGGGCGAAATCAAGTGGCACTTCCAGACCACGCCGAATGACGCCTGGGACTTTGACGGCGTAAACGAGCTCATTCCCTTCGAGATGGACGGCGTGCAGGCAGCTGCCACCGCCGACCGTAACGGCTACTTCTACGTGCTCGACCGGACGAATGGAAAGTTCATCCGCGGCGCGCCTTTCGTGAGCAAGATCACCTGGGCCAGCGGCCTCAACGACGACGGCAGCCCGAAGTTCGTCGACGATAACCGTCCGGGCGACCCGAAGGAGGCCAAGAAGGGCGAGGTCGTGTTCGCGGCGCCGTCGTTCCTCGGCGGCAAGAATCAAATGCCTATTTCGTACAGCCCAGACACGGGACTGTTCTACATCCCCTCGAACGAGTGGGGCATGGACATCTGGAACGAGCCGGTGAGCTACAAGAAGGGCGCGGCCTATCTCGGCGCGGGCTTCACCATCAAGCCGCTCTATGACGATCACATTGGCGTCCTGCGCGCGATGGATCCCAAGACCGGTCAGATCAAGTGGGAAGTCAAGAATCCGTCCCCGCTCTGGGGCGGTACGATGACCACGAAGGGCGGCCTGGTTTTCGCGGGCACCCCCGAAGGTTACCTGGTCGCGTATGACGCCAATGACGGCAAGGAGCTCTGGAAGTACAACACCGGCTCGGGCGTCGTCGCTCCGCCCATCACCTGGGAAATGGACGGCGAGCAGTATGTCGGCGTGGCTTCCGGCTGGGGCGGCGCGGTTCCGCTCTGGGGCGGCGAAGTAGCCAAACAGGTTGGCGAGTTCAACCAGGGCGGCAGCTTCTGGGTCTTCAAGATGCCCAAGACGGTTGCTGCCAACTGATCCTGTCGCCTGAATACAGCTAAGCCCCGAGGGAGGTAACCCTCGGGGCTTTTTTTGTTCCGCTTGCAAACCGCGCTGCTAATATGTGCGGCATGCTGACACAAGAGGCAAACGCGCCGCGCGCCGGACTGAAACGGGTGCTGGTCGTGGATGATCATCCGCTGTTCCGGCAGGCCCTGCGCTCCGCCGTCGAAGCCGAGTTCGACAGTGCGACCGTGATTGACGTCGACTCGATCGACCACGCGATCCGCAAGCTGCGCAGCATCGGGCGGTTCGACCTTGCGCTGCTCGATCTCTTCCTGCCGGGCACGGCGGGTTTCGACGGGCTACTGCGTCTGCGTAAGCTTTTTCCGCGTCTGCCGATCGTCATCGTGTCAGGCACGGAGGATCGCACGCTATCGCGCGAGGCGTTGAATAAAGGAGCCGCCGGCTTCATCCCGAA
>JBKJVQ010000116.1:0-4312 GCA_046717125.1 Methyloligellaceae bacterium | reverse complement strand
AAACAGCACCATGGTGATTGCTATGTGCTTGCTAGCCCGAGAGGCAACTTGGCGTCGCGTCGACTAAGTCATTGATATTAGTGGTGGAGCCAGGCGGGATCGAACCGCCGACCTCGTGAATGCCATTCACGCGCTCTCCCAACTGAGCTATGGCCCCCGCAGCGACCGAGCTGTGGCCCTGCAGCGTCGCCGCTAGTTAGGCCGCGCGGTGACCGCTTTCAAGGAAAACCTGCCGACGGTGTAGATGCCGAGCGTGTGAGCGGTTCGACCGACATCATGATCGAACTGTGAAATCCGATTACGGCTCAATGCTTCGGATCGAGTTCAAGCCGAACTCGTCGCAATCCAAGGCGAATGGAGCGTCAGCGGTCCCGCTCTTTTTCGTCGTCCACGTCGCCGACGATGTCCGAAACGTCGCCGCCCTCATCGTCGTCGGTTTCGAGGAACACATCGTCGTCCTTGCCCTCGTCCTTGACGTCGAGATCGACCTCGTCGTCGTCGACCGTGTCGGCAACGGTTTCCTCAACGTCATCGAGGCTGATCACCTCGGCATCGTCGAGCGCGGGATCTTCCACCTCGATCACTTTCGGCGGCGGCGGCTTGGGCGGCGCGGCGCGCTCAGGCGTCCTGCGTGCAGGCGCGGCCGGCGGCTGGAACACCGTCTCGCAGGAGGGGCAAACGATCGGAGTCCGACCGAGATCGTAAAATCGCGCGCCGCAGCTGCGGCACACGCGCTTGGTTCCGCGTTGATCGCGCGCCATTGCCCGTCCGTCATTCCATTGAGTGCGCGGGCTCCATGCCACGCACAGCCTGCGCTGTCAAAACCAAACGCGAGCCGGCGCGCTCCGCGTCCGGCGTCCGGTTGACAGCTATCGGCGCAACGGTTCTATGACGCGAATCCGGGCCCGCAGCCCGATCCGTCATTCTTCCCGCCGGCCACCTGACTTCATGCGCAAGAAGCTGACCGCATCGCCGTCCGGACCGCTCACGGGGACCGTGCGTGCGCCGGGCGACAAATCGATCTCGCACCGGGCGTTCATTCTGGGTGGACTTGCGACCGGCGAGACCGCCATCGAAGGACTGCTCGAAGGCGAGGACGTGCTGGCCACTGGCGACGCGATGCGTGCCTTGGGCGCACGTGTGACACGCGAGGGGCCCGGCCGCTGGCGCATCGTCGGCCGCGGCATCGGCGGGCTGGCCCAGCCCGAGGCGCCGATCGATTGCGGCAATTCGGGCACGGCCGCGCGGCTGCTGATGGGAGTCGTCGCGGGTTATGATTTTCCGACCCGGTTCACCGGTGATGCTTCCCTCAGCAGACGGCCGATGAAGCGTGTGCTCGACCCGCTCTCTCGGATGGGAGCTTACGCCGAAGACGACGCGGTGACGCTGCCCCTGACGCTGCGGGGTACATCCGACATCGTACCCGTCCGTTACATCCTGCCGACGCCATCCGCCCAGGTGAAATCCGCAATCCTTCTGGCCGGACTGCACGCCCCGGGAATCACGACCGTGATCGAGCAAGAGGTTACGCGCGATCACACCGAGCGCATGCTGCGGCATTTCGGGGCGGAGGTGACGACGGAGCATGTCCCGGAAGGCCGCGCCATTCATGTCCTCGGCGACGCTGACCTTCAGGGGCGTCGCGTGGTCGTGCCGGGCGACCCGAGCTCGGCTGCCTTCTTTGCGGCAGCCGCGACCATCGTTCCCGGCTCCGAGATTCTGATCGAGAACGTCCTGACCAATCCGACGCGCATCGGCTTCTACGACACGCTCCAAGAGATGGGTGCGAACATCGCGTTCGAGAATCCGCGCGAGGAAGGCGGCGAGCCGGTCGCCGATTTACGCGTCCGCGCAGCGTCGCTGAAAGGGGTGCAGGTCCCTGCATCGCGAGCGCCGTCGATGATCGACGAATTTCCGGTTCTGGCGGCGGTCGCCGCCTTCGCGACAGGCGAGACCCGCATGCAGGGCCTGTCCGAACTGCGCGTGAAGGAAAGCGACCGCCTCGCCTCGACGGAAGCCGCGTTGGCCGCGTGCGGGGTAGCGGCGCGTATCGAAGGCAACGACCTGATCGTCACCGGCGGAGAGGGCGCATATTTCCCTGCCGAGGTCGCAACCCACATGGATCACAGGATCGCCATGGCGTTTCTGACATTCGGCCTCGGCTCCCGCAGCGGCGTGACCATCGACGATTCGCGCATGATTGCGACGAGCTTTCCGGATTTCGTGCCGATGATGCGGGCGCTGGGCGCCGATATCGCCTCCGACTTCGCCCGAGCCGACGCATGATTATCGCCATCGACGGGCCCGCGGCATCCGGCAAGGGCACGCTGGCGCGCCGCCTCGCCGCCCATTACGGCCTGCCCCATCTCGACACCGGGAGGCTGTACCGTGCGACTGCGCGCGACGCGATCGCGCTGAACGTCGATCTCGACGACGCAGAAGCTGCGGCGCGGGTGGCCGCCAATATCGATCCGGCTTCGCTCGACGATTCGGCGCTCCGGACGGAAAGTATCGGCGAGATGGCGTCGATCGTTGCCAAACACACCGCAGTGCGCGCGGCGCTCCTCGGTTATCAGCGCGACTTCGCACGGGGCGCATCCGGCGCGGTGCTCGACGGCCGCGATGTCGGGACCGTGGTCTGCCCGGACGCCGACGTGAAACTCTTCGTCACCGCCTCCGACGAAGCGCGCGCGGAGCGGCGCTGGCTCGAACTGCGAGGCGACGGGTCGGACATATCCCTGTCCGCGGTGCTTGACGACATAAGGGTGCGCGACCGGCGCGATGCCGAGCGATCGGCAGCGCCCCTGAGACAAGCCGCCGACGCTTACTTGCTCGACACAACGAAACTGGATATAGACACCGCGTTCAAGGCTGCCATCGACATCGTCGATGCCGCGACTAACCATTCCGGGCGCGCCTCCTGAGAGGTCGCGTCCGATATGTATTGGTGCGGCGCGGCCTGCATTGGATCCCGGCAAGCATTATCCCGCTTTGCTCGAGCGCCAGGCAGCCCCCGAACCATTATGATTGGCGCGATCACCCGGACGGCGCATCGATGCGGGCCGGGTCATGCGTCCGAAGTTCAATCCGCGCCTCTTTCCTGGAACAGGGACGGAGCCGCCCAACGCATCCGGCCGCACCGGCCGACGGGAGCTTGAATGGCCGAACCACAGCTGAGGGAGTCCAATCCGACCCGCGACGATTTCGCCGCATTGCTTGACGAGAGCTTCGACGGCGACAGCCTCCAGGAGGGCCTGGTCGTCAAGGGAACGGTCGTTGCGATCGAAAAGGACGTGGCCCTGATCGATGTCGGCCTGAAGACCGAGGGGCGCGTCCCACTCAAGGAATTCGGCGCCCCGGGGCGTGACACGCACCTGAAAGTCGGCGACGAGGTCGACGTTTTCCTCGAGCGCGTTGAAAACGCCATGGGCGAGGCCGTCCTTTCCCGCGACAAGGCGCGCCGCGAGGAGAGCTGGGTCAAGCTCGAAGAAAAATTCAAGAACGGCGAGCGCGTCGAAGGCATGATCTTCAATCGCGTCAAAGGCGGCTTTACGGTCGACCTCGATGGCGCGGTCGCGTTTATTCCCGGCAGCCAGGTCGATATCCGCCCGGTGCGCGATGTCGGGCCTCTGATGCACCAGCCGCAGCCCTTCCAGATTCTCAAGATGGATCGCCGCCGCGGCAACATCGTCGTGTCCCGCCGCTCCGTGCTGGAAGAGACTCGCGCCGAGAAGCGCAGTGAGATTGTGGCGAGGCTCGAAGAGGGCCAGGTCATCGACGGCGTGGTGAAGAACATCACGGATTACGGTGCGTTCATCGACCTCGGCGGCATCGACGGCCTGCTGCACGTCACCGACATGGCGTGGCGGCGCGTCAACCATCCGACCGAGATCGTGACGGTCGGCGATACGGTGAAGGTGCAGATCATCCGCATCAACCCCGATACGCACCGCATCTCGCTCGGCATCAAGCAGCTTCAGTCCGATCCCTGGGAAGGCGTTGCCGCAAAATATCCGATCGAGGCGCGCTTCAAGGGCACGGTCACCAACATCACCGATTACGGCGCGTTCGTGGAGCTGGAGCCGGGCGTCGAGGGCCTCATCCACATCTCCGAGATGAGCTGGACGAAAAAGAACATCCATCCCGGCAAGATTGTCTCGACCTCCCAGGAGGTTGAGGTTCAGGTCCTGGAAGTCGATCCTGAAAAGCGCCGCATCTCGCTCGGCCTCAAGCAGACCCAGGACAATCCCTGGAATGCGTTCGTCGAAACCCATCCGGCCGGCACCGAGATCGAGGGCGAGGTCCGCAACAT
>JBKJVQ010000115.1:0-2607 GCA_046717125.1 Methyloligellaceae bacterium | reverse complement strand
GTCTTCACCTTCCGCCACACCCGACTCACCGTGTCCTTGCCCACCGCGCCGCCAAACAGGGCGGCGTGACAACGGGCACGGAAGTTTCCCTGAATGTGGGCTTTCAAAATTCCCTGATCCGGCGGGTTTGGTATCGATCGGTGATCAGCCGGCGATGTGATCGGATTGTTCCTTTGTGGGTGGACGGCCGCGGCGTTTGGGAGCTACCGGCGGCGTTGTGAAGGCTTTCGATCTGACGTGTTCTGGTACGAGGTCGGCATGCTGGCGCAGCCGATAGCTCGCCCCCTCGATCTGGATGACGACGGCGTGGTGGAGCAGGCGATCGAGCAGAGCCGTTGCGACGACGGGATCGCCGAAGAGCTCGCCCCATTCGGCGAAGCCGCGGTTGGAGGTGAGGATCATGGCACCTTTTTCGTAGCGGGCATTGACGAGTTGGAAGAACAGATTGCCGCCTCCTGGCACCACGGGCTGGTAGCCGATTTCATCAACGACAAGGAGCGCGGCCCGGCAAAGGTAACGCATGCGTTCGCGAAGCGTCCCTTCCTTTTCGGCCTTGGCGAGCGAGGCGATGATATCGGCGAGGGTGGAGAAGGCGACACTGCGTCCGGCCTTGACCGCCTCGACTGCCAGTGCGGTGGCCAGATGGCTCTTGCCGGTGCCAGGTGGGCCGAGCAGGTGCACCACTTCGGCGCGATCAATGAACTTCAGCTCAGCTAATGCCAGAACGCGGTTGCGATCGAGCGAGGGCTGGAAGGTGAAGTCGAAGCCGGCGAGAGTTTTGATGGTGGTCAGCCGCGCCAGCAGCAACGCGGTCTTGACCCGGCGGTTCTCGCGGATGGTCACTTCCTCGACCAGCAGGTGATCGAGAGCTTCAATCGCGTCGATCTCACCCTGCTCAATCTTTCGGAAGGTGGTGTCCAGCATCTCGAGAGCACGCGGCATACGCAACGCGACGAGGCTCTTCTTGATGCTGTCGAGAGTGGTCGGCGTGGCATGGGAGGTCATGAGCGATCTCCCGTTGCTGTCACGTTACCGGCGGCGAGCTGATCGCCGATGGCCCCATAGAAGGCTAGTGATCGCTGGGCGACGTGATTGCCGGTGCGGGCGATGGTGACGTCGTCCGGGTATCCGTGCCGCATGGCGCGGGCACCCGCGCTCAGGCGATGGCCGGGATCAATGCGATATTGTCGTCGGCCTTCCAGAACCGGATGGGTGGCGACCAGTCGTCCTTGATCCAGAATGCGGATCATGTCCGGCAGTTGATGCACCTCCACGACGCGCCGAGTGCGATCGGGAACGCTATAATAATTGCCGCCGATCGAGACCACGCCGTCATGACTGACCCGGCGTTCCAGCTTCAGGAGCGCATCAAAAGGCGTGGCGGGCAAACACTGAAGATCGAGCCGCTCGGCCGCAAAAGCCTCCGAGACGATGCGCTGTGTCGTGGCGTGCAGCCGGACGTTGGCCACCGTGTCGAGCCAATCCTGCAGCTGGGCGTTCAGATCGTCGAGGTTTAGGAAGCGGCGGGCGAGGAAGAAGTCTTTGCGGATGTAGCTGAACGGCCGCTCGACTTTGCCCTTCGTCTTCGCCCGATAGGGGCGACAGGCTCTGGGCAAGAACCCGTAGTGCTTGGCAAGCGCGATCAGGGACCGGTTGTAGATAATGTGACCATCGCTATCCTCACCCGTCACCGCAGTCTTCATGCGGTCGTAGAGGATCTCAATCGGCACGCCGCCGATCGCCTCGAAGGCAGCCATGTGGCAGCGCAGAAGCGTCTGCAGGTCCTGATGCAAGCCAAACCGGGCAACGATATGCCTGGAATGGCCAAGCACCAGTGCGAACAGCCAGACGATCCTGGTGATACCCGGTTCGTCCTCGAAGCTTACGACGAAGCGGGCGAAGTCGACCTGGGCCTGATGCCCCGGTGCGGTCTCAAATCGGACCTCGAACGGCTTCGGCCCATCGCTCGGTCGGATCGCCGCGACGAAGCGCTTCACGGCCGTGTAAGCGCCGGAATAACCCCGCTCACGGAGCTCGCGCGTCAACCGCGTGGCCGTCAATTCCGGGAAGGCGGCCACCCGCTCGCGCAGATAATCGAGATAGGGCGCAAGTTTGTTCGGGCGTCCAACCTGGCGCGGTCCATAGGATGGCAGCTCCAGCCCACATTCAATGTATTTGCGAACCGTCTTCGGGTCGCGACCCGTACGCCGCGCAATCGCGGTCACGGACAATCCCTGGCGGTGAAGGTCCAAGATCATCATCAGTTCTCCAAGCTGGACCACCGCCACCTCCTATCCGAATCATGTCGGATGGAATGATCGGCGACGGTCGGACAGCCCGCAGGTCCGGGGCGCGCCCCAGCCCTTCGGGCCCGGAGCCAGCCAGGGAATTTTCGGCGCCCACAATCAGTGAGAATTCACCGCCCAGCGACACTTGCCATGTGTGATGAAAAGGAGCGCGACGCCTCCTCGTATAACATCCACTTTCTGACGCCAGAGACGGGCAAAGGTCTGCTCATCGGGTTCGCCGAGGTGGAAGCCTACGCCAAGAACATCGGCGACGACGTGCGCTGCGTTATCGTCGACACCGCCGCCGCGTTCTACGATG
>JBKJVQ010000114.1:0-11300 GCA_046717125.1 Methyloligellaceae bacterium | reverse complement strand
GCACAGAGATCAAGACCGGGCGCATCCATTTCCGCGCCGACTTGGGTCTCGCTTGCCCCGCAATCGAGACCGGTTGTCGTTGCTTCCCCGGATTCCAAACGCACACGCGCCCCCTGCCATTCTGGCTTGATGTCGGCACGCGTCTGGGCTCGCGTTCGACCGCATCACGCTACGGGGCAAGGATTAAAGGTTTCAGCAAGGACCTGACCCGGAGAGCTGGCAATCGCCGAACATGGTGAGCGAGGCATGAATCGTTGGCGCAGCAATTGCGAGACGTCCGACGACACGCCGTCGCGTGTCCTGAAACGGAACGGAGTCGCCGATGACACAAGCCAACGCGCTGATAGTGCTGCCCAAAGTCAGGGTCCCGAGCGATGCTCTGGTCAAAACGGGATCAGAGCGCGCGGTCATTGCGCTGCGTGCGATCTCCCGCAATGACGCCAACTGCACCGATCGCCTGGACCCGCGTTGCGCTAGGGCGCAGGACGCATATCGCCGCGCCACCCTGGGCCGGACGAAACCGCCGCCACGGCTCGTGGCGATCGCCTAGAGCGGCAATCCTAAGCTAATACCCTTCGGGGCCGACGGCAAAGTCGCGCCGCGCGGCGCGGATCGTCACCGAGAACCCCGCGATCACATCGATCAGCGTCGTCACGGTGAGGATGAAGAACACCGATGTCGCGGCTTCCGGGACGACCAGAAACTCGATCAGACACGCAACGAAAACGAGCGTCGAGAGCGCGTGATCGACAAGCGAACTGCCTCCGGTCGCCGTCGCCTTCAGTATCTCGATAAACAGAAGCGTCAGGATGAAAGTGACGAGAAGGTCGGAAAGCGTGAAAATCCAGGTTGCGCCGGACAGCATAGGCACTGTGAACAGAACAGTGTCGAACGGCGTGCCCAAGCCAAACACGATGGCGTTGTAAAGCAGCAGGGCAATCAAAAGCGACGGCAGGCTCTGAAGCATCCCTCTCCCCCGGCGACGCGAAACGGGAACGTAGCCAGCTCCTTGGCCCGCCCCTGGATAAACTGGAATATTCCCCTCGCCCATGGGCGCCTGAACCCGCTCTTAAGTCAATCGCGAAAGTTTATGCCAGACCGGTCACGCGTCTTCCTTAACCTCGAGGATCTGGCGTCCGCGATACTTGCCGGTCTTGAGATCGATGTGGTGCGGCCGGCGCAGTTCGCCCGATTCCTTGTCTTCGACATAGGCGGGAGCCGTCAGCGCATCGGCGGAGCGCCGGTTTCCGCGCTTCATGCGCGAGACTTTTCTCTTAGGTACGGCCATGTAGGAACTCTCCGGTCAGCCGGTTCGCGATAGCGCGTACCGGCACTGGGATCACGAGGATTTCGGAGTTTGCACGTCCGAGATCATGGCGCGATCAGTCTGATGCAAATCGTGCGCGCACCCGTCCAAGCGCCAAGACTGCGATGGGAGGCGGCGCGCCGTTATAATCGCTCGGCTGGGACTTGGCCAGAGGGTCGGGCCGATCTCGTCCAAGCGGCTCAACGCAGGTCGCGT
Source organism: Methyloligellaceae bacterium (assembly GCA_046717125.1). Classification (GTDB taxonomy): domain Bacteria; phylum Pseudomonadota; class Alphaproteobacteria; order Rhizobiales; family Methyloligellaceae; genus JBKJVQ01. The sequence goes on along the minus strand of JBKJVQ010000114.1, from coordinate 9,778 downwards.
AGGGGCGGATGTGCGCCATCAGCCGTTCGACACGCGCCGCGACGCGACGCGTCCCGGGACCCGGCCGACCCGCGCGCCGGACATGGGGGTTCGGCAGCGCCGCCGCGAGCAGCGCTGCTTCCCGCCGGGTCAGGGTGGAAGCGCTCTTGTTGAAGTGACGCCGCGCGGCCGCCTCGGCGCCGAATATGCCCGGCCCCCACTCGGCGATATTCAGATAGATTTCCAGCATGCGGCGCTTGGGCCAAAGCGCCGACATCGTATAGGCAAGCGGGATCTCGATCGCCTTGCGGAGCCAGGACCGGCCGGGCCACAGAAACAGGTTCTTGGCGGTCTGCATCGGGATCGTGCTCGCACCGCGAATCTGGCCGCCATCCTCCTCCGCCTTCTCGATCGCCGCGTCGATCTCCCTCCAGTCGACGCCCCAGTGGTTGCAGAACTGCGCGTCCTCCGATGCGATCACCGCAAGCGGTAGGCTGGGCGCCACGGTTTCGAGTCGCGTCCAGCTTTGGTCGATGGATTTACCGGCCAGCGCCCGGCCGATCATCAGGGCGGACACAGGAGGATCAACGAAACGGTAGATGAGGATGACGAGGAGGGTAGCCGCGACGGTTGCGACCAAGACGAAAAGCAGCAGCCGTCCGATCCACATCCTGCCCCGTCGCTCCCTGCCTCTCGATAGGCGCTCATTATCGCTGGTTGCGCGCGCTGACAACGTGATAGAGCGCGACCCCATGCAGCTTCAGGATCTCGAACGCACCGCCCTCTTCGTCGAACACCGGCTGAACGCGCTGCTCAGTTCGCAGCATGCAACGCTTGCGCTGAAGCTGGTCGAGGCGATGCGCTACGCCGCGCTCGGGGGCGGGAAGCGTATCCGGCCGTTTCTCGTCATCGAATCGGCTGCGATGTTCGGACTTCCGCCGGATCGCGCGCTCGGTGTCGCCTGTGCCGTCGAGATGATCCATTGCTACTCGCTCGTCCATGACGATCTGCCTTCCATGGACGACGATCCCGTCCGGAGGGGGCGGCCGTCCCTGCATGTCGCGTTCGGCGAGGCGACCGCCATCCTTGCGGGCGATGCCCTGCTCACGCTCGCTTTCGAGACGATTGCCGCGCCCACGACGCACGAATCCGCGGAAATCCGTACCGATCTGATCCTGACGCTGGCCCGCGCCGCCGGCCGCGAGGGCATGGCCGGCGGCCAGGCGCTCGATCTCGACGCGGAAGGACAATCGCTCGATTTCGAAGCGATAAGGCGCATCGAGCAGCTCAAGACCGGCGCCCTCATCGCCTATTCCTGTGTGGCAGGCGGAATTCTTGGCGGCGCCAGCCCGCCCGAGCGGGCAGCGCTCGACTCTTACGGCCGCGCCGTCGGGCTTGCGTTCCAGGTGGCCGACGATCTGCTCGATGTTTCCGCTGACGCAGTGCAACTCGGCAAGACGCCCGGCAAGGATGTCAGCCAGCAGAAAGCGACGGTCGTGTCGGCGCTGGGAGCGGACGGAGCGCAGGCGCTTCTATCCGAACTCGAGGCGGAGGCCATCGGCCATCTGGCGATATTCGGAGCGCGCGCCGACAGGCTGGCCGAGACGGCGCGGGCGCTGACGCGGCGCGACCGGTGATCAGGGGCGGGCCGAGGCGGCTTTCGCTGTCTCGCCGAAGCGGTGAACGACATAATCTTCGACAATGGCCATGAACTCGCCCGCGATACCCGGGCCCCTCAGCGTCTTTACCTTGCGGCCGTCTATGAAGACCGGGGCGGTCGGCGCTTCGCCCGTTCCGGGCAGGGAGATGCCGATATCGGCGCGTTTGGATTCGCCGGGCCCGTTCACGATGCAGCCCATGACGGCGATGCTGAGCGTCTCGACGCCGGGGTAGGCTTCCCGCCATTCCGGCATGCGCCGTGCGAGATATCCCTCGATCTCCTGCGCGAGCTCCTGGAACGTCGTCGATGTCGTGCGGCCGCAGCCGGGACATGCGGTGACCTGCGGCGCGAACGAGCGCAGGCCGAGGCTCTGGAGTATCTCCTGCGCGACCTTCACTTCGAGCGTCCGGTCGCCTCCGGGCTCGGGGGTGAGCGAGATGCGGATCGTGTCGCCGATCCCCTGCGCCAGAAGAATGCCAAGGCCGGCCGCGGAGGCGGTGATGCCTTTCGAGCCCATGCCGGCTTCGGTGAGCCCCAAATGCAGCGCAAGATCGGTACGCGCCGACAGCATGCGATAGACCGCGACGAGGTCCGGCACCGACGAGACTTTGGCGGACAGGATGATCCGGTTCGCGGCAAGACCGATCGCCTGCGCCCTGTCGGCGGACAGAAGCGCCGACTGCACGATGGCTTCGTGGGTGACGGCGGATGCCGCTTTCGGCCGGTCGCTGGCTGCGTTCTCGTCCATCAGCTTCGTCAGAAGGTCCTGATCGAGACTGCCCCAATTGACGCCGATCCGGATCGGCTTGTCGTGAGCGATCGCCATCTCGACAATCGATGCGAAGCGCGCGTCCCGCTTGTCGCCGAAGCCGACATTGCCCGGATTGACCCGGTATTTGTCGAGCGCCTTCGCGCAGGAAGGATGATCGCGGAGCAGCAGATGTCCGTTGTAATGAAAGTCGCCGATCAGAGGCGTCGCGATGCCCCGCGCAAGCAGTCTCTCCTTGATGCGCGGAACCGCGGAGGCGGATTCGGGCCGGTCGACCGTCAGCCGGACGAGTTCGGAGCCCGCGCGGGCGAGCTTTGCGACCTGCTCGACAGTTGCGGCGACGTCGGCCGTGTCGGTATTCGTCATCGATTGCACGACGATCGGCGCATCGCCGCCTACGGCTACGCCGCCGACCGCGACCTTAACCGTGCGCCGTCTGAAGCCTGAACCTGCCGGCATTTCGTTCATGCGCGCCATTATCCCGATTTTGTCTCGAGCATGATGCCGAAAAGTGTGAAGCGGTTTTCGGAAGACATCATGCTCCAACTATTAGAGTCGATCACGTTCATGACTTTTGGACGATGGACCAAAAGTCATCGTGATCTAGGCCTGCCAGAACGGGGCTCATCGCCGCATGGTCGCAAACAGGGAGAGCGCGAACAGGAGCGCGGAAGCGACCACGATCGCGGGGCCGGTCGCAACGTCGCTGACCAGCGAGAACCCCAGCCCCATCAGCACCGACAACGCGCCGATCAGCGCAGCGCCGATCGCCATCTGCTCCGGCGTTTTCGAGAAGGGCCGGGCAGTCGCCGCAGGGATGACCAGCATCGAGGTGATCAGAAGAATGCCGACGATCTTCATTGCCGCCGCGACGGTGAACGCGAGAAGCACGACGAAGGCAGCCTCGACAAGGCGCGGCCGCACACCTTCGGCCTGCGCCAGTTCGGGATGCACGGACAGCGCCAGCAGCGGCCGCCACAGCGCGGCGACCATGGCCATGACCACCGCACCACCGCCCCAGATCCAGTAAAGATCGCGCTCCGACACAGCGAGGATGTCGCCGAAAAGATAAGCCATCAGATCGAGCCGCTTGCCAACGAGGAGGCCTGCGAAAATCAGCCCGAGCGCGAGAGCGGCGTGGCTCAATATGCCGAGCAGCGCGTCGGACGGGAGCAGTCGCTGGCGTTCTAGGCCCATAAGGAGAACGGCCAGCACGATCGCGGTGACAGCAACCCCCAGCGTCAGATCGATGCCGAGCAGGAAGCCGAGCGCGACGCCAAGCAGGCCGCCATGAGCGATGGTCGCGCCGAAATAGGACAGCCGCCTCCAGACGATGAAGCAGCCGAGCGGTGCGGACACGAGCGCGACGCCGACACCGGCGGCGGCGGCGCGCAACACGAAATCGTCGATCAACGATGCGCCTCGTCGTGGCGATGAGCGCGGTGATCATGGTCATGATCTGCCGGTCCGACCGGTTCACCGGCAAGATCGTGGGCGTGATCGTGACGATGCACATAGACGCCGTAGGCTTTGGCGGCTTCCGGCCCGAACAGCCTCGCATATTCGGGATGGGCCGCGACCGAGTCCGGCGCGCCTTCGCAGCAGACATGCCGGTTGAGGCAAACGACGCGATCGGACGCGCCCAGCACGACGTGCAGGTCATGGCTGACGAGCACGATGCCGAGCCCGCGCTCGTCCCTGAGCCGCGCGATGAGTTTGTAAAGCGCGGCTTCCCCGGCCATGTCGACACCCTGCACCGGCTCGTCGAGCACGAGGAGATGCGGGTCGCCGATCAGCGCGCGGGCCAGCGCGACGCGCCGGAACTCACCGCCGGACAGGTTCGAGACATAGGCATCCGCAAGGTGCGCCGCGCCGACTTCCTCAAGCGCCGACATAAGGGCGGTATCGGGCGCGCGCCGAACGAGCGTCAGGAAGCGCCGGACGGAGAGCGGCACGGTTGCATCGATCTCAAAGCGCTGCGGCAGATAGCCGATCCGCAGCCCGGGTTTGCGGGTCAGCATGCCCCGGTCGGGCCCGAGCAAGCCGAGCAGAAGCCGGACCAGCGTCGTTTTCCCCGCGCCGTTCGGCCCGATGATGGTGACGATCTCTTTCGGGCCGACATCGAAGTCGATGGCTTCGAGCAGCATGCGGCCGGCGCGCGAGAATGTCAGCGCGCGCGCCGAGATCAGCGGCGCCCTGGATGGAGGCGCGGGGGCTTGTGCTGTGACGTGGCTCATGGCGGGAGAACTAGAGCATGATGCCGAAAAGTGTGCAGCGGTTTTCGGACGACATCATGCTCAAACTATTGGAATCGATCACGTTCATGACTTTTGGTCGACCAAAGTCATCGTGATCTAGCACAATTCGCGGCGATCGATGCAGACAGTCGCCCCGCGGTCAGCCGCCTGACCGGTCGCCGAGCGTGGCCTTCGGATCCGCCGCTCCGGCAGCCTGGCGCGCGTCGATCATTCGGGCGATCGGAAAGAAGAGGAGATAGGGCGCGCGGCGGAGCAGCTTCATGTACAGCGCCATGCGGAACGGAAAAACAATCTCGAATTTCTTCTTCGCCAGCCCTCGCAGAATGCGCGCCGCCGCGTCGTCCGCCTTGACGATATACGGCATTGGCCGCGGATTGCCCGCCGTCATGGGCGTCTCGACAAAGCCGGGATTGACGACGCTGACCAGAACGCCCTCGGGCTCGAGTTCGGCGCGAAGGGTTTCGGCGAGGCTGATAAGCGCCGCCTTGGTGGGGGCGTAAGCCGATTGCCTCGGCAGGCCGCGATAACCCGCGACGGACGATATGAAGGCAACCTGCCCCGCCTTGCGCGACAGCATGTGATCGCGCACGGCCAACCACGCATTGAGGACGCCGCCGACATTGATCTCGAAGGATTTGAAGTAGGTTGCCGGAGGCGTCGTTTCGGCCGGGCCTGCGTGATAAATTCCAGCGCTGAAAATGGCGAGGTCGATGGGACCCAGTTTTTCCTCGACCGCGCGCGCGCATTCCATCATGGCGCCGGAGTCGGTCACGTCTGCAGGAAAGGGCGTCACGTTCGGATGCGCGCCCGCGAGCGCCTCGAGCTTTTCGACCGATCGCCCGGTGGCGGCGACAAAGACGCCCATCGCGGCCAGCTGCCGCGCAAGTTCGAGACCGATGCCGCTCGACGCGCCGGTAATCCAGGCGACGCGCCAGGACGCAGGGCGTTCCACCTCAGATTCTCAGGATCGGCTGCAACAGGCGCGGTAAGAGATTCTTGAATTTGGTCGGCTTGTCGGAAGCGATCATGCAGATGCATTCCTCAGCATCGGTCGCGATCGGCTGATGCTCGATATCGTCGCCAAGGTCCTCGACGTCGCCGCGGGCGAATGTTCCGATGCGGTCGGCATAGGCGCCTTTCAGGATCATGGTGATCTCCGTTCCACCATGACCATGTTCCGGCGTCTCCTTGCCCGGCGCAAGCCTCCAAATGCGAAACTGGCCTTGCGCCTCGGGCGACAGCTTGACGTTGTAGAGTGAAACGCCCTTGGCGATACGCCGCCACGGAAGTTCGTCGAGTGGCGCAGGCAGGACACGGAGCAGCGGCCGGGGCAGGACGATGTCGCCCGGGTCGGGCCCGCCGAGCGGCAGGGTGATGCCTGGCTGACCAACCTTCTCCAAGGCCTGCATCACACGCGTCTGCGCGCCTGCCTTGAGATCCTGAGCCTCAATCCGGTCGAGCAGCAGGCCGCCGATCAACTCGCCATCGGCGATCACGCGCCGGCAGTCAGGGCACCAATCGAGATGCGAGGCAATTACCAGAGCGTGGCTTTCGTCGAGAGCGCCCGCCGCATAGCTCAGCAGCGTCGAGGGATCAGGATGGAAGCGAATACTCATCTCAATATTTCCAGCGCAGAGCGCAGCTTGGCGTAGGCCAGGCGCATGCGCGATTTCACGGTGCCGAGCGGCAAGGACAGGCGCTGTGCGATCTCGGTCTGGGTCAAGCCGCGCAAGAACGCGAGCTCGATGATCTCGCGCTGGTCGGGAGGTAGTGTCGTCAGCGCCGCCTCGACCGCGCGCTTCTCCTCGGCCCGCTCAACCTCGGTCTCCGCCTCGGCCGGTGCACCCTCCTCGCAGACCTCGTCCATGTCGGCGTAATATTGGGGCCCGCGCCGCCTTAAGCGGTCAACGCGAAGATTGCGCGCGATGCGGAAAATCCAGGTCGAGACGAGACCGCGCTCGGGCGCGTAGAGACCGGCTTTGCGCCAGACGATCAGCATGGTCTCCTGCACCAGATCCTCCGCGACGTCCGCGCTCGCCCCGCTCCTGACCATGAGCGCCTTAACCCGCGGTCCGTAATAATCGAACAGCTCGGCAAAGGCGGTTGCGTCGCGCGCAGCGGCCACGCGCGCCAACATCTCAGCCATCAAGCCCTGAAACCCACCCGGGCGATCCGTCCGACCGGTCCCCGTCATGATCGTGGCCGGTTCCACCTGCGAACCTCCATCGAAATGTTTACGCGGATCGCGGGAATTCGGATCATCGATTGAACCTGCCTGCACTATTCCTTTGCGGAAAGGGGGAGGCGGCGAAAAACGCAGATGTTACCAAGGCCAATGAACTCAACCCTGGCTTCGTTCGTAATGCCCATGCCGGCCGCGCGGTCTTACACCCCCGTCTTCGACGAGCGCTTGCGCATTTTGCGGATTTCCATCGGTTTATCCGCGCCGGCCTGTGGTGGGGAGGGTCCGCCCCGCCACGACGCGGGCTGCTTCCCGGGAGGCGGGAGCGGCCCGCACCCTCAACTGCTTCAGGCGAGTTTGGTGATGGGCGCGGCCTTCGCGTAAGATTAATTGGCGAACGATCCCATCATCGTCTGGTTCAGGCAGGATTTGCGCCTGCGCGACCATGCCGCCCTGTGCGCTGCCGCGACCGACGCGCCGGTGCTGCCCGTCTATGTGCTGGACGATGAGAGTCCCGGGCGTTGGCGCAGGGGCGGGGCAAGCCGGTGGTGGCTGCATCACAGTCTCGCGGCGTTGCAGACGGACCTTAAGGCTCGCGGCGGTCACCTGACCCTGCTGCGCGGTAACGCCACCAAAATCCTGCGCGGCCTCGCCAAAGAAACCGGCGCGCGTAGCGTGTACTTCACGCGCTGCTACGAGTCGTGGGCCGTGAAGGTCGAGACCGCATTGCGAACGGCGCTGGACCAGGAGGGCATCGGTTGCCGGCGTTTCGGGGGCGGGATGCTGACGGAGCCAGAGGCGATTCGGACGGGATTGGACGATCCGTACAAAGTGTTTTCGCCGTTCTGGAAGGCGTTACGGCAGCAGGCAGACCCGGGGGCCGCGCATCAGGTCCCGCGCAATCTGGCCTTCGCCAAGTCTCCGGAGAACAACGCGCTGGACGACTGGAACCTGTTGCCAACGAAGCCTGACTGGGCTGGCGGTCTGCGCGATGCCTGGACGCCCGGTGAGGACGGCGCGCGCAAGGCGCTCGGACGCTTCCTCGAGGAGGCGCTCGATGACTATCCCGACGAGCGCAACCGGCCCGACCGGAAGGGCACGTCGCGTCTGTCACCGCATCTCCATTTCGGCGAAATCTCGCCGGCCGATTGCTGGCGCGCCGCGCTGCACGTCGCTGGGCAGCGGGGCGGCGAATGGGACAAGGGCGCTGAGGCCTTCATCCGCGAACTCGGATGGCGCGATTTCTGCCGGCAGCTCCTGTTTCATTGGCCCGACCTTCCAGCCGATCCGTGGAAGGAGGAGTTTGCGAACTTCCCGTGGCGCAAGGACAAGGCGGGGTTTCGCGCCTGGACCAGGGGCCAGACGGGTTATCCGATCGTCGATGCCGGCATGCGCCAGCTCTGGGAAACGGGCTGGATGCACAACCGCGTGCGCATGATCGTCGCGTCATTCCTGACCAAGCACATGCTGATCCCGTGGCAGAAGGGTCAGGACTGGTTCTGGGACTGCCTGGTCGATGCCGACCTTGCGAACAATGCCGCCAACTGGCAGTGGGTCGCAGGCTCCGGCGCGGACGCCGCGCCCTATTTCCGGGTGTTCAACCCGGTCCTGCAGGGCAAGAAATTCGATCCGTCCGGAGACTATGTGCGGCGCTTCGTTCCGGAACTCGCCAAATTGCCTGAAGCCCATATCCATGCTCCATGGGGCGGTTCGGACGACGTGCTCGCCGAGGCGGGCGTCGTACTCGGCGAGACCTATCCGAAACCGATTGTCGACTTGGCGGCAGGCCGCGACCGGGCGCTTGCCGCTTACCAAAAAATCAAGCGCGCGTAGCTCGGATGTCGCGGTGAGCGACTTCTTGTCGTTGTTCGGCTCCGTAGATTTCGCTGACGCTTCATCCGGGCTACTCTCACCGCGTTCGATTCGCGCAAGGGGTTTTCGATGGACGGACTTGATCCCGTAATCCTGTCGCGCATCCAGTTCGCCTTCACCATCTCGTTCCACATCATCTTCCCGAGCTTCACGATCGGCCTCGCGGCGTGGCTGTTCGTGCTTGAGATCCTGCATATCCGAACCGGCAAGCCGGTCTATCTCGAGATCGCGAAATTCTGGACCAGGATGTTCGCCGTCTCGTTCGGCCTCGGCGTCGTGTCGGGCGTCGTCCTCTCCTACGAGCTCGGCACCAACTGGAGCACCTTCACCGACCGCACCGCCAACGTGCTTGGGCCGCTCTTTTCCTACGAGGTGATGACCGCCTTCTTCCTCGAAGCCGGCTTTCTCGGCATCATGCTGTTCGGGCGCAACAGGGTGCCCGGCCCGGTGCATCTGTTCGCAACCGGCATGGTGGCGCTCGGCACGGCGATCTCCGCCTTCTGGATCCTCTCGGCCAATAGCTGGATGCAGACGCCCGCCGGGTACAGGATCGATGCTCAGGGCCTGTTCCACCCGACCGACTGGTGGGCAGTGATCTTCAATCCTTCCTTCCCCTACCGTCTCGCCCATATGCTGGCCGCGGCGTATTTGACGACCGCTTTCGCCGTGGGTGCGATCGGCGCCTGGTATCTCTATGAGCGCCGCAACGAGCGGGAGGGGCGCATCATGCTGACCATGGCGCTTTCGATCATCGTATGGCTCGCGCCGCTGCAGGCCGTGATCGGCGATTTTCACGGCATCAATACGCTGGAGCACCAGCCCGCCAAGATCGCGGCGATGGAAGGACATTGGGAGACGCGCACGGGCGCGCCGCTGGTCCTGTTCGCGATCCCGGACGCGGCGGAAGAGAAAAACCATTTCGAGATCGCCGTGCCGAAGCTGGGCTCGCTGATCCTTACTCATTCTCTCGACGGCGAGGTGCGCGGGCTGAAATCCTTCGCCCCCGAAGACCGGCCCAACCCGCTGATCCCGTTCTTCGCCTTCCGCATCATGGTGGG
>JBKJVQ010000113.1:0-2751 GCA_046717125.1 Methyloligellaceae bacterium | reverse complement strand
GGGTTTACGAACACCGAACGACTTCCAGCTATCCTACTCATTCGTTCCGGCACTGCGTCAATTGAACGAACTCAACTCCCAATCAACAAAAAATACGGCCGCTTCTGCCAATCCACCGCCGCGCACTTGAGGATGCCTTGCCAAAACTCGCGCGGCATGTAGTTCGTTATCAGGGGCAGATAGGACGCTTTCATAAATTTGATTTGTCCGAGTCCTATCCTATCTCTTTTAGAAACGTAGTATGAAGCGAACTGCCTGCACACTCACTGCTGCGAATAGATTCCGCCACGATAAGGGCGCCAACCAGATTTGGCGCCGATTAATAGACGAACGGGATGACCCGATAAGTCCGAGACATATAAGCGCGATACTCGTTCCCAAAGCTCTCCAGCATCATCCGTTCTTCACGTGCGACACGGCCGAAGAAGAGGATTCCGAAGCCGAGTAGACCGGCGCAACCTGCGATCCAATTGGAAAGTAACAGCGCCTGCGCCGCGGCCCAAAGCCAGAACGCTAGATACATGGGATGTCGTACATAGGCATAGACGCCATCGGTTACCAACACGTGCTCGTGGCGCACATCGAGGCTGATGGACCAGTGGCGCCCGAGCGCATGGTGGGTAATGCGAAAAATAAGGAGGGAGGCGAGCGCGATGAAGCACCCAAGCCAAGCCTGAAGTGGTGAGAAGCGGTACTCAGCGAATTGGGGAAAGCCGGTCGCTGCGTACAGCATCGGCAGAAGACCGATTCCAATAAGAGACGTGACGAGCAGCACATTTTCCCGGGCGCCGCGGGCGCTGTATGTGATTGGCGTGCGGCGCGCCCTCCGGGCATACGGAAAACGGATGATGTACCAACCAACGACGAGTCCGACGAAGACAGCCTTGGCGACCGCGGGCGTCATTTAAGTGCTGTTTCTCGACTAGAATCCTCGATTTTTGGCGCCATGGGTAACACTTTTGGACCGAAGGGATTGCCGATCGGTTCGAGTCTGCATGTCTCGTCGTCGAAGTAACCGAGATCATAGTCCATGAAGGTGACGAGCCAAATCCGCTCGCTCACCTGTTTGATGCCGACGTTTTGACCGGCGAAGACCTGGCTGAGATTGATCTTCTGGCGATTGAAGCAGATGCGGCCGCACGCGGTCACGGTGAGGGTCTTGTCGTGGAGCGGGTAGTGCACGTCGGGCAGACCTCTGTAGGGCCGCGTTGAGGACGCGTAGAGTTCTCCCGGACAGCGCATCACCCTTCTCTCAGGAAGGGCACGTGATAGTCAGGAGCTACGGCTGATTGCTCCGCGCGAGTTCTGCCATACCTTCGGCAAAATCGGCTTTGGGCATCCAATCAAGTTCTCTGCGAAGGCGCGACGAATCCGCGGTGATGTGGCGCACATCACCGAGCCGGTAGGTGCCTGTGACGACAGGCCGGAGACCATCCAGCGCGACGGCAAGCGCATGTGCCATGTCCCCCACAGTCCGCGGCGTCCCGGAACCGACATTGAAGGCCCGAACACCCGACACATGCCTCTCGCAAGCCAGCACGGTCGCGGCAGCGACGTCGCGCACATGAACGAAGTCGCGGCGCTGGCGCCCGTCTTCGAAGACTTTCGGTGCCTCGCCTCGCCGCAGCGCCGACGTGAAGATCGCCGCGACCCCCGCATACGGCGTGTCGCGCGGCATGCCGGGGCCGTAGACATTGTGATAGCGCAACGCGGCGACGCAGCCGCCCGTCAGCCGCGCCCAATTCGCCGCATAGAACTCCTGCGCCACCTTGCTGCTCGCATAGGCGTTTCGGGGATCCAGCGGCGCGTCCTCGCTGACCAGTGTGGGCGCGAGTGGCTCGCCGCAATGCGGGCAGGGCGGTTCGAACTGGCCCGCGGATAACGCGGCTTCGGTGCGTGGTGCCGGCACGATCGCGTCGTGCTTCTGGCAAAGCCCCAAGCCTTCGCCATACACCACCATCGAGCTCGCAAGGGTGAGACGCTTGACGCCGGCGCGCGCCATGGCGGCGAGCAGCACGGCCGTGCCGGCGTCGTTGGAGGAGGCATAGTCGGGTAAATCCTGGACATCCACGCCGAGCCCGACCTTGGCGGCAAGATGTAGCACGGCTTCCGTACCCTCGAGCGCGCGGTCGAGCGCATCCGCGTCGCGCACGTCGGCGGCGTGAAACGCGACAGCCGGCGGCGGCGTCCAGCGCGAACCGTGGACGTCGGCGCGCAGCGAATCGAGTACGCGAACGTCGTGTCCGCGCGCCATCAGCTCTTTCAGGACGTGCTGACCGATGAAGCCGGCGCCGCCGGTGAGAAGAACCTTCACCGCCGGTACACCGCGATCCGGATCGTCTCGTCGGCCGGGAGCGGCGTGCCGCCCGCCGCATAGGCCGGCGCCGCGACGAAATCCTCGCGCGAGAAATCGAGCGCCGCGACCTGGTGCGCGAGGATTGCGACCGTCTCGATCGGCACTGCCACGGTCTTGCGGCCCCAGTCGGTCGGCGCCCAGCCGAGCCAGGCCCGATACGGCACGACCAGCACGATCTTGCCTTCGCCCGTTCGCACCACCTCGCGGATGTAGCCGTACGTGGAGTCCCTCCCGTCGAGCACCGGCAGGCCGATCAGGAAGCCGGCCTTGACCGGCTGCGGGTAGCGACGGTTCATGCGCTCTTCCGGTGTCCGGCTCTTGTTCGGATCGGCCTGCGCATCTTGCGTCGTCGTGGCGATGCTGGCCGACGAGGCTGCCAACCCAACCAACAGAGC
>JBKJVQ010000112.1:0-4588 GCA_046717125.1 Methyloligellaceae bacterium | reverse complement strand
CGAAAACCGCTTCACACTTTTCGGCATCATGCTCTGGTTGCGAAGCGCGCGCCGTATCGACTATGTAAATCACGAATCAACCGGGCCGGCCTTGCCGGCCAATTCTTTGCGTAAGTCGGCGATCCATGGCGCTTCTCGTGATGAAATTCGGCGGCACGTCCGTCGCCGATGTCGACCGGATCCGCAATGTTGCGCGTCACGTTAAGCGCGAGACGGACGCCGGCAATCGTGTCGCGGTGATCGTGTCCGCCATGGCCGGCCACACGAACCAGCTCGTTGCCTGGACAAAGGAGGCGTGCAATCTCCACGATGCGCGCGAGTACGACGCGATCGTGGCCTCGGGCGAGCAGATCACGTCCGGATTGCTGGCGGTCGTGCTGCAATCCATGGGCGTGCAGGCGCGCTCATGGCAGGGCTGGCAAATCCCGATCCGCACAGACAACGCGCACGGCGCGGCGCGGATCGCTGAAATCGACGGCACCGAAATGCGCCGGAGGATGGATGCAGGAGAGGTCGCGGTTGTGGCCGGTTTCCAAGGCCTTGGCCCGGACAATCGTATCGCGACACTCGGCCGTGGTGGTTCGGACACGAGCGCGGTCGCCGTCGCCGCTGCTCTGAAGGCCGACCGCTGCGACATCTATACGGATGTCGACGGGGTCTACACCACCGATCCGCGCATCGTGCACCGGGCCCGCCGCCTTGACAAAATCTCTTACGAAGAGATGTTGGAAATGGCCTCACTCGGCTCGAGAGTCCTCCAGACGCGCTCGGTTGAGCTGGCCATGAACAAGCGCGTGCGCCTGTTCGTGCGATCGAGCTTCGATGCGCCGGACAGCGTGGAGCCCGTGCGCGACGACGCGTCAGGCGGCGCCGGCACCCTTGTTTGCGATGAGGATGAGATCGTGGAGCAACACGTCGTCAGCGGGATCGCCTACGCGAAGGATGAGGCCAAGGTTACGCTTCTGAAGGTCGAGGACAAGCCGGGCGTCGCAGCGCGCATCTTCGGCCCGCTGGCTGACGCCTCGATCAATGTCGACATGATCGTTCAGAATGTTTCCGACGATGGGCGTTACACCGACATGACGTTTACCGTGCAGGCCGCCGAACTCGACCGGGTCCTGCAGGTGGTCCACAAAGCCAAAGACGAGATCGGCTATGGCGAGGCGCGTGGATCGACGGATGTGGTCAAAGTGTCGGTTGTCGGCGTTGGGATGCGCAGCCATGCGGGCGTCGCCGCGCAAATGTTCAAGGCGATGGCCGACAAGGGTATCAACATCCAGGCGATCTCGACATCCGAGATCAAGATCAGCATTTTGATCGACGCGGCTTACGCAGAGCTTGCGGTTCGGACTTTGCATACGCTTTTTGGGCTCGATGGACATCAGGGCGCCTGAGCCTGTGCCCTAAGTCGAGCAGGATCGTCTCCGCGCCGCGCGGAGGCGTGCTCATAGAATTGTATCGGATCGTGTCTTCCGGAAACCGTTGACGGTTGGGCGTCAATGGCCGGGCGGCGCCGAGGGACGCTGGTCATGCAAGCCTCCATGGGAGCTCCACGCATCCTGCTTCGCCGGTTGCGCGAAGTCATGGCTGCGCCGGAAAGTCCGCAGGCGCGTCTCGACCGGGTCGTGGTCATGATCGCCGCCAACATGGTGGCGGAGGTGAGTTCGATCTATGTGCGCCGTCGTGACGGTTCGCTTGAACTGTTCGCAACCGAAGGCCTCAAGCGCGACGCCGTTCACAAGACGCATCTTCTGCGCGGCGAGGGGCTCGTCGGTCTGATCGCCGAGCAGGCCGAGCCGATCAACCTGAACGATGCGCAGAGCCATCCGTCCTTCTCCTACAGGCCGGAAACGGGCGAGGAGATCTATCACTCGTTTCTGGGCGTGCCGATTCTGCGCGGCGGCCACACGCTCGGCGTTCTCACCGTGCAGAACCGCGCCCAGCGCAACTACAACGACGAGGAAATCGAGGCGCTCCAGACGACCGCCATGGTCCTCGCCGAATTGATCGCGGCAGGCGACCTCGGCGCCATTGGCGACCAGTCGGTCGGACGACAGACAACCGCGCAGCGGCGCTCGGCCGTCATTCTTTCGGAAGGCATCGCGCTCGGCCATGTCGCCCTGCACGAACCGCGCGTCGCCGTGAACCGGCTGATCGCCGAGGACATGAACGAGGAGCGCGCCAAGCTGGAGCGCGGCATCGCCGACCTGCGCGCAATGGTCGAAGGAATGCTGGAGCGCGGCGACCTTGCACGGCTGGGCGAACACCGCGACGTGCTTGAAGCCTATCGCATGTTCGCCCACGACAGAGGCTGGCTGCGACGGATCGAGGAGGCGCTCTCGACAGGTCTCACGGCCGAGGCCGCGGTCGAGCGTGTGCAGAACGATACGCGCGCCAGGATGCTGCGCCAGACCGATCCGTTCCTGCGCGAGCGCCTGCACGATCTCGACGATCTGTCGAACCGCCTGCTCAGGCTTCTGATGGGCAAGGCGCCGACCGCCACAGCGCAAGAACTTCCTGAGGACGCGGTCCTGCTCGCGCGCACGATGGGTCCGGCCGAGCTGCTCGATTACGAGCCGAGCCGCCTGCGCGGGCTCGTGCTCGAGGAAGGCGGTCAGCAAAGCCACGTCGCGATCGTGGCGCGGGCGCTCGGCATCGCTGCCTTGAGTGGCGCGGGCGGGCTGATCGATATCGCCGAGGCGAATGACGCCATCATCGTCGATGCGGAGTCGGGCGACATCCATCTCCGGCCGTCTCCCGACGTCGTGTTTGCCTATACCGACAAGGTTCGCTTTCGCGCCCAGCGGCAGGCGAAATACGCCACCCTGCGCGACACGCCGGCGGCGACGACGGATGGGGAGCGGGTACAGCTCCTCATCAATGCCGGACTGCTGGTCGACCTGCCGCATCTCAAACAGTCGGGGGCCGACGGAATCGGCCTGTTCCGAACCGAGTTGCAGTTCATGATCGGCTCGACCATGCCGCGGCTGGAAGAGCAGACTCGGCTCTACGCGTCCATCCTCGAGCAGGCAGGGGACAAGCCGGTCACATTCCGCTTCCTCGACATAGGCGGAGACAAGGGCCTGCCGTATTTCCGGGGTCTGCAGGAAGAGAATCCCGCGCTCGGCTGGCGGGCGATCCGCGTGGCGCTTGACCGGCCTGCGCTGTTCCGGACCCAGGCGCGTGCGTTGCTCCGCGCCGCAGGCGGCCGGGAGTTGCGCATGATGATCCCCATGATCTCGGACGTTTCGGAGTTCATCGCCGCGCGCGAACTGATCGAGAAGGAACGGCGTCTACTCAGCAAGCACGGAAGGACGGAGCCCGCCCGTCTGATGGTCGGCGCCATGGTTGAAGTACCGGCGCTCCTGTGGCAGCTCGATGAACTCCTGCCGCTGGTCGACTTCGTGTCCGTGGGTTCAAACGATCTGATGCAGTTCATGTTCGCCATCGACCGGACGAACTCGCGGGTGGCCGACCGGTTCGACACCATGAATCCCACAATTCTGCGGGCGCTGCGACGCATCGTCCGGAAATGCGCCGCCCACAATGTTCCGGTCACGCTGTGCGGGGAAATCGCCGGCAAGCCGCTCGAGGCGATGGCTTTGGTCGGGCTGGGTTTCCGCTCGATTTCGATGGCGCCGGCCTCGATCGGTCCGGTCAAGGCGATGCTGCTTTCGCTCGATGCCGGGAGAGCCACGCGGGCCGTCGCTGACATGCTCGAAAAACCCGCCCCTAGCGTGCGGGAACAGCTCAAGGAATTCGCAGTTACGTCTTCTGTCGAGATTTAGGTGCTGGCGCTAGCCACTCCCTTGCAAACCCTTATCGGTTGGGGTTCTGTGAACGCGGGTTGCGCGTCGCGTTGAGTCGGCCTGACTTTGGCCCCGGATCGGGCTTCACCCGCGTTACAGGACCGGGGCGATTTTGGACCCCTCGCGCTCAAGCTTACACGGGATCAAGGAGATGCCGCCGTCCGGACACGACGAAGAACTCGCGGCGCTGTTCCGCGACCTGCGGCGCGCGCTTGACACGTCGGAGGAGGATGTCGCCGCCCGCCTCGACACCGATATTGAAATCATTCGGGCGCTCGAGGAAGGGGCTCTGGCCGCGCTTCCGCCCTTCGCCGAAACAAGCAGGATCGTGATTGCATATACGTCGATCCTGGGACTCGATGCCAGGCCGATCCTGCGCCGCATCCACGGCCAGATGGTATCCCGGGTTACCGGGGCGCCGCCACCGCCGCCACCGCCGAATAATCCGCCGCCGGAGATCGCGCCGCGCCCGCCGCAGCCGGCTGGCGGCGAACGACGACCGGCGCCTCAACCCATGCCGGAACTCCGGCCGGGTCAAGGCCGGCCGGGTCCCGGCCAGCCGCCGCGGCCCGGTGGAGGTCCGCAGAGGCGGCCGCAGGCGCAGCAACCGCGACCCCAGGGGGGGCTGGAGCAGGTCCGGCCCCTGCGACCGGGGCTTGGCCAGCCCGACGGAAATAACAGAGGTCCCGCGCCGCGACCGCGCGCAGGACCGAGGCGCCCGGTCGAGCCGGCGTTCCGCAAAGAACCGGCGCCCGCATACGAAGAGCCGGAGTTTGTCG
>JBKJVQ010000111.1:0-3213 GCA_046717125.1 Methyloligellaceae bacterium | reverse complement strand
CAGCGTGACCTGCAGCGACGATGCCGGCTGACGCTTTCGTCCTGGATGTTGTCATGCACCGAGGTCTATCGCCCCTGCGCGACCAAGGCGAGTGGGCGATCGTTGCGACCGGCCGCTGGACCGAAGCTACTCCGCCGCCTCGTGCAGGATCGGGCCGGCCGCGCGGACTTCCGGATCGATGCCCTTTTCAAACTTCGCGAAATTGTTTTCGAACATACCGACAAGCGCCTTTGCCTGAGCGTCATAGGCAGACTTGTCGAACCATGTATCGCGGGGGTTGAGGATTTTCGGATCGACCTCCGGCACCTCCACGGGCACCTTGAACCCGAAGATCGGATCCATTCGCATCTTCACCGATTTTAGCTCGCCCGAAAGCGCGGTGCTTAGCAGCGTGCGCGTGGCCTTGATCGGCATGCGATGGCCGATGCCTGCGGCTCCACCCGTCCAGCCTGTGTTCACGAGCCAGCAATCCACATTGTGCTCGGCAATCAGCTTACGGAGCAGATTGCCGTACTCAGATGGATGCAGCGCCATGAACGGGCCGCCGAAGCAGGCGGAAAAGACGGCCTGCGGCTCGATCACCCCTTTCTCGGTGCCGGCGACCTTGGCCGTGTATCCGGAAATAAAGTGATACATCGCCTGCTCGGGCGTTAGCTTCGCGATTGGCGGCATCACCCCGAACGCGTCTGCCGTGAGGAACACAATGTTCTCCGGGTGGCCGCTGCGGCCCGTTGCGGACGCGTTCGATATGAAGTTGATCTTGTACGCACCGCGTGTGTTTTCAGTCAGCGACCCGTCTGAGAAGTCGGAAACGCGCGTTCTCGAATCGAGTATGACATTCTCGAGGATCGCGCCAAACCGATTGACTGCGGCATAGATTTCAGGTTCGGCCTTGGGCGAGAGGCGGATCGTCTTGGCATAGCAGCCGCCCTCGAAATTGAAGATGCCGTGCTCAGACCAGCCATGCTCGTCATCGCCAATCAGCGTGCGCGAGGCGTCGGCCGAGAGCGTGGTCTTACCCGTGCCCGATAACCCGAAGAAGACGGCTGTATTGCCGCCGCCATGCGCCGCGTTTGCCGAGCAATGCATCGGCATGACACCCTTTTCGGGCAGCACATAGTTGAGGTATGAGAACACCGACTTCTTCATCTCGCCTGCGTAGGATGTGCCCCCGATCAGCATGAGGCCGTTCGTGAAGTCGCAGCCGATGATGGTCTCGCCCATGCACCCGTGCCGGTCAGGCGTTGCGCAGAAGCTCGGCAAATCGATGATTGTGAGGTCGGGCGCGAAATCTTCGCGCTTCTGCGGTGTCGGCTCGATCAGCAGCGTCTGAATGAAGAGGCTGTGCCACGCTAATTCGGTGTAGACGCGCACCCGGATCCGGTAATCGGGATCCGTCCCGCCGAACAGATCCTGCACAAACAGCTCCTTGCCGTTCGCGTGCGCGCGCACATCCTCATGCAGCGCTTTGAACTGCTCGGGCGAGATCGCGCCCGAATTCTCCCACCACACGCGCTTGTCGCTTCGCGTGTCTTTGACGATGAATTTGTCCTTTGCGGATCGTCCCGTATGTTGACCAGTTCGAGCGACGAACGCGCCGGTTGCGGCCAGTTGACCCTCGCCGCGCCTTACGGCCTCCTCAATGAGTTCGACACGCGAGAGATTGCGATGGATCGTTCCCGAAGACTTCAGTCCGAATTGATCCTCAAGAACCGTCGGCGCCGACCGTCTCTCAAACACGCAACCCCTCCCCAAAAAGCCCGCGAGCTCGCGAAACTGGCGAGGCTCTTATCCTAGTCTCATGGTCCACGCAGCCCGTGCTTAAGGCTAAGGCCGGTTAGCGGCGAGCATCGGGCGAAGTTGTGGTTTAGGCGCCAAGCTGCGCCGCCTAGGGCGTTACAGGTGAGCCCCGCGCCTGCTTCACCAGATCGACCAGCACGCGCCGGACATCGCCCGGCGTCAAGACCCGCTCCGGGAAGACGAGTCGCAGCGCCTTGTCGTCGAGAACGAGATCGCAGCCTTCCGGATCGCATCCGGTCATGCGCCACGGGCCTGGCGCGCCGCCCAGTAGCTTGACCGCATAAAGCTCGACCGCATCAGCATGGTCGTCGTTCATGTGCTCGACGATGCCAGGTTCGGACTCTGTAAGAGCGTCCCAATCATGCGCGGGGAGAAGCAGTTCGTCCGGGCCGAGATCATGGATGCGGCCGAAGCCGCCGATGAAATGCGCGCCCTCAAGCCCCATCCGCCAGAAAGCGAAATCGCCGAACCCCGCATAGCCCGCCGCGTCGGGCTGGCGTGCAAGGAAGCGGCGCTTTGCTGCCTCGTCATCGACCTTGGCGAATGACCCCGAAACGCTCAGGCGCGCGCCCTGGAGCGGATCGCCGGCTACACCGGTCTCGTCGATCAGAATGCTCGCGCGATTGTCGCGCAGGAGGTTCTGCGTGTGGCGCGCGAGGGCCGATATCAGGATCAACGGCGCGCCGCGCGCATCCATCGCAAGCGTGACGAGCGAGGCGTACGGGCCACCGTCTAGCTCAAGCGTCGCCAGAGCCCCCTTGCGTGCGCGGCGCAGGATCGCGCGCGCCTCGGCCGCGATCGCGGACCTCGCGGCGCCGGGCTCTTTTTCGGTCTTTGCTTGCGTCATGGGCTTGCCTGTTGCATTCAGGTAACAACAATTGGAACAAGGGGGACTCCCCGTCGCCTCATTTTGCCCTGATTGGGGCCATATCCGGCAAAGATCGTGTCCCCCCGCGAGGCCATTATGCCGACCATCGCTCTAGTCGACGACGACCGCAACATTCTGACGTCCCTGCGTATCGTGCTCGAGGCGGAAGGGTACAAGACCCAAACCTACAACGACGGCGCGTCCGCGCTGGACGGTCTGGCCGAGAATCCGCCGGACCTTGCGATCCTCGACATCAAGATGCCGCGCATGGACGGAATGGAGCTCTTGCGCCGCCTCCGCCAGCGAACCGAGATGCCGGTCATATTCCTCACTTCCAAGGACGAGGAGATCGACGAACTGTTCGGTCTGAAGATGGGCGCGGACGATTTCATCCGCAAACCGTTTTCACAGCGGCTTCTGGTCGAGCGCGTGAAGGCGGTGCTTCGGCGCGGCAGCCCGCGCGAGGGTGGCGGCGACAAGGGCGAGGATCGCGCCCGCGTGCTCGAACGCGGCAAGCTCAAGATGGATCCGGAGCGCCATACGTG
>JBKJVQ010000110.1:0-4846 GCA_046717125.1 Methyloligellaceae bacterium | reverse complement strand
GCCGTCAATATCGGGCCGATAGTGGTTGGCTGCAGGCCGTGGCGGCAAGGCGGCCGTCATCCGCATGGCTCTGGATTGGTCCCCGTTATGTCCTTGTCCTATCGCAGCACCAGGCGGCGGCAAAGCGGAAGTCGTGCCCCTATTTGCGTCGTTGGCGGCGGTGAAGCGATGGGTGCGCAGAAGTGGTCTTTGGCGGATGGGGCGGGACTGCCTAAAGCAAGGAACATCAATGCGTTGCGCCGGCAAACCTACGTAAGGGCCGACATTGAGCGAAAAAGGGAATTATGCGGATCGGCAAACCGGCCACCGGACGACCCGAATGGCTGGGACACCAGAAACCCTTTGGGCGAATGTCGAAGAGGCTCTGCGGTACAATGGCTTTCGTTTCCAAGCCGCCGGGAGATCCCCGGCGGCCCTTCTTTTATAGCGGCGACGTAAGCGATCCTAGTCGTGATGATAATCATGGTGCCTATCGTGATGATCATCATGGTGCCTATCGTGATGATCGTCGTGATGATCGTCGTGACGGTAGTAATGACGCCAGCGGTAGTGATGGCCATGATGATGATGATGGTGGCGGCGACGGCGATAGTGCGAGCAGCGGAGATAGCCGTGGCTCCACCAACAGCGGCGGCCGACCTGGATCACGTCGGCCGCAGCCTGATCAACCGCTAGCGCTGCCGAGGGTGCGAACGCGGCGCCGACCGAAGCCGCCGATGCGGGCGCATTGCCGCCAACCATCGCCAGCCCTGCCACGGTCAGCACCGCGAAAAGGTGAGATAAACGCATGCGATTTCCTCCGATATTGCGGCAAAAGAAGCTACCGTTGCGATTCTGTCGGAGTTCCTGGGGAAGGCGGCTCGAACAGTTCGCTTATTAATTCCTGCAGTGCCTGAACGACAGATGAACGAAACGCCGTACCGTTTCTGGTCAATCCCCCCCGACGGTGTTTCTGCTGAATTTGCTGCACCTAGCTCGTGAATTTGAGGCGGCAAAGCGAACAAACCGCATAAAAACGAGCACTTCCCGGACGAGCGCAGGGCCTCGTCGACGGCTACGCCTTCACCGACTTTTCAGCGGCCCACCTTCATTATGAAAGCAGAAATTAGCTCCCCTACGAGGCGCTGTAATCAGAGTTACGAAATCGCTTCAGGGAAGCAGTTGAAGGATCATATTCGAAGTCTGAAATCGTCCGATCCAAAACTTTTTTACGATCTCGTTGATGATAGGTAGCGGTACAAGAAACCGTGGCCCAGAGGCCCAATAGCCGAACAAAATCCTTTTCCCTTGGCACGCGGAGACGAGGACCCTTTTCGTTTACGCGGGGCGGGTTCATTGCCAATGACGGTGAGTCTCTTGAATTCAGCCAAGGTCCAAAAACTAGTCGCTTCGCCTCTGACCGTTTTTCCCCCCGAGTTTGGTTTGTTTTTCATCGTGCCGCTGATTGTCCTGCCCATGGAAAAGACGTTCGTTATCGACGCACATTTCTTCGCCGCGCAGATGGTCGATAAAATCAATTGTTGGGATGCGAACGGTCGCCCGATGTCGCGCAATTGAAGGGCCTGGCGAAGGGGCGAGCGGAAGCCCGCCGCAGCAGCATTCATCTCTCGTTCAGGAGCGCGAGCTTAGCTTCCTCTCGGATGTCTCTAAACTTGGATCATTAGCGATGAGCGCGAAGATTGGATCGGCAATGGCAATGGTGGCAGTCATCATCATCGGAACGATGAGCGCGAACGCGGGCGGCGCGAAAGCGGGAGATGACGGGCTGCGCCTAGCCCAGCGCTTCGAATACGATGGGCGACGCCTGTATTTTGGCAGTCGCCGTCGTCATCGTCACCACCATCACCACCGCTGGCATTTCCTCCGCTGTGTGCATACGCATGACGAGTGCCATCATATTGCGGAGGATTACGGCTACGAGCATCATCGCGAGCGCCATGACGACTATCGATGCGATGAGGATCACATAGCCTGTTACGGCCGGCATTGAGACAGAGCTCGGCGATGCGCTTGCGCTCGTCCGGCGCGCGGCTCATGGACCGGGAAGTCGAGCTGCGGACTTAATGTATATCTGGTCGGCCGACTGCTACATGCGCACGAGTCGATCCGCCCATCCAACACGAACGATGCAAAATCTATTTGCCGGACCTAGAGCCGTTGGCGCTGCCGCCCGATCCGCCGCCGAGCATGCTGGGACGCGCGTGATCAGGGGCGGAAGGCTGTGGCGGATCGTAAGGGGCGGGAACGACGACGATGCACCTTAGCCGCTGCGCCGGACTGAAGGACTCCGCGTCAGCCGTGGAGGCATCTCATCGGATTAACGCATCCTCCTATATTGGTCTTGAAATCGATATTGAGACCGTTCACCTGCACCCTGTCGCGGCCACGATCTTCGGCGGCTTGATGAGCGCAACCCTGCTGGACGCGTTCCTCACGCTGGTCCTGTTCCTGATATTGGGACGTAAGCCCCTCGAGCGCCTAGCCGAACCCCGCGTCGGCGCGCTGACACCTGCCGAGGCCTACCGACTTCAACCCCAAGGAGACTGAACATGCTGAAGCAATTCGTTCTCGCCGCCGCCCTGTCCGCCGCGCTCGCAGCGGGCGCAGCTGCGCAGGGCAAGGGCCCCAATGGCGGGCAGGTCGTCGATGTCGAAGGCCATCCCATCGAACTTGTCGCAAGCAAAAGCGAGCTAACGTTTTATTTCTCCGACCATGACGGCGGTCCGGAGCCGACCAAGGGGGCTTCCGGCCGCGCCGTGATCCAGGCGGACGGGAAGACCACGATCGTAAAACTCGCGCCGGCCAAGCCGAACAAGCTCGTCGGCAAGCTCGAAGCGCCACTGCCTGCCGGCGGGAAAATCGCGCTCACATCGAAGATCGGCGGCCATTCTATGAATGCCCGGTTCGTCGCCCAATGATGCGGACAACCGTTTCTCTTAGGAGTCATGACTGAGGAGACAACGCCAGGGAAATCCCAAGAAAGGCAGTGAACGGATCAGCCCGAAAACACGCACTTCTTTATCGTTTTGGCGTCTACCTCCTTGCGATCGGCTGCCTGCTCAGCGCCTCAAGAGAGGCGCTGGCAGGGCCTCACGACCATGATGCTATGGAGCGAGAGGCGCACGCCAAATTCCACGAGAGGCGAGCTGTGCGCCTCTTCCGGGAACGCCGGTTCGATGGTGCGGCGAGCGAGTTCTCGGCCATGATCGAACTCAAACCAAACGCTGCCGCGCCGGTCTCTCTGCGCGCCAATGCGCATTTTCGCACCGTGCCTTCGAGCTGGCTCTGGCCGATTATGGTGAAGCACTCAGACTTTATCCCAGCTTCACCGTTGCTCGCGCCACCGGGCGAACACGCTGACCGCGCTTGGGAGGCTGGACGAGGCTGTGGCCGAATTCAGCGCTGCGCTCGCGCAGGAGCCTGACAACACCTATGTCCTGTTCAACCGCGGCTTCGCCCATGGGAAGCAAGGTGAATACGCAAAGGCCATTGCAGACTTCACGCGCGTCGTTGAGTTGGAACCCAACGACTTCAAGGCTTGGCGCCTGCGGGCGGCTGCTTACGGTGCACTGGGCATGACGGACAAGGCAACAGCCGATCTGCTCCGCGCAAGGATCCTGGAAGGAGGAGGGAAGCAAGAGCGATGAGACCTGCGATCCCGCCCTTTACCCTCCCAGCGTTGCTGATCGCAACCGCCGGACCGGCAACGGCGCATGTTCTGAATGGGGCGCCGGAGAGTCGCGATCTTGTTGAGCCCTCCGTTTCGGTCGGATCGCGATCGCTGGCTGGGGAACCCTTGCCCCACCTTCTCCAACTAGACGTAAGATCCAGCTGCCGGGAATACTTCCTTGCGCCAGCGCCGATTCCTCACGTCAACGCGGCGAGACCGCGGCGACTGGCGCGCAAGGCGGACTTTCGCGAGTGCGAGCTAACCCACCTAAGGCGTCGGTGTTAGTGGTTACCTAAGGCGTTCCCTACCGAGATAAACAGGGATTTTGAAGAGCAGGACCGGCACCTAAGTTATTGATTTTGGTAGCAGAGGACCGTTCTGGTCAATCCCCCCCGACGGTGTTTTTGCTGAATTTGCTGCACCTAGCTCCGTGAATTTGAGGCGGCAAAGCGAACAAACCGCATAAAAACGAGCAGTTTCTGGACGAGCGCACGGCTCGTCGACGGCTACGCGTTCACCGACTTTTTCCAGCCGCCCACCTTCATCATGAAAGCAGAAATTAGCTCCCCTACGAGGCGCTTCAATCAAGCTCCGAAATCGCTTCAGTGAGCTGTTGAAGGATCATATTCGGAGTCTGAAATCGTCCGATCCAAACTTTTTCAAACGTGCCCGCCCAAAAGGTCCAGTCGAAGTTGGGGAGGCATTCTTGTTTCTCCATCGTCCGTCGTGCGGAGTCGCAGCCCTTTCTACTCGTCAGCGTCGAGCAGAAACGACACGGCGGCGCAGAATGATGCAGTCCTATGTATTGTGCCATTATCCCGCATACCATTGGGCATAATGGGATTAACTGTGCCGACCCTTGCGCCTGAAGTGCCGCTTTTGTTCACCATGGAACGGGCTCCCCACGGTGATCGAAGAATCCGCCAGAGTCGGTGGCGCTCAGGCGAGCCATGACGGCGAGTAGACGCTTTGCCGCAAGCTCTGGAGATTGTAGGTCGAGATCGGCCTTTCTGAAGGGCGACGAAAGAAGCGTGTCGACGGTGCCTGGATGAAGAGCCACGCAGATCGCTTCGGGCTGTCGGCGCCTGAGCTCGATCGAGGCGGTGCGCACCAACTGGTTGAGCGCAGCCTTTGAGGCCCGGTAGCTGTACCAGCCGCCCAACCGGTTATCGCCGA
>JBKJVQ010000109.1:0-16191 GCA_046717125.1 Methyloligellaceae bacterium | reverse complement strand
CCACGAATCGATTTTTTTGCAGCGTTCGGGTAGCTGCCTACAGCGCTGCCATACTTGCGTTCGCCGGCCTGCCCGCATGGGCCGACCAGAGCGACCTAAGCGCATGGAATGCGCTCAAGCCCGACCTGTTCGCGGATCGTCCGATGGCTGATGGATCCAGGATCATGCGCATCGAAGCACCGGTGCGCGCGCAGGATGCGGGCCTCGTTCCGGTGACGATCGAGGCGCTCGCCCCCCAGCGGTTGGACTGGTTCATCAAATCGATCACGCTCGTCATCGACAACAATCCGACGCCGGTAGCCGCGGTGTTCCGGCCAACCCCGGAAAGCGGGCTGGCGTCAGTCGGCACGCGCATCCGCATCAACGAGTACAGCCATGTCCGCGCGATTGCCGAACTCGGCGACGGCAGTCTTTACGAGGTCAGCCGCTATGTGAAGGCGGCGGGCGGTTGTTCCGCTCCGGCGATGAAGAACGAGGAACAGGCGGTCGCACAGATGGGGAAGATGCTCTTGCGTCATCATCCGGCGAAAGCGGTTGCGGGGAAGGAAGGCGCGGAGATCGCCTCGGCAACGCTTCACATACGGCATCCGAATTTTTCCGGCATGCAGAAGCACCCGACGGAGAACTACGTAATCCCTGAGCACTACATCAAGAGCATCGCCGTGACGCAGGGCGGCAGGAATATCCTGACGGTCGAAGGCTCGATCGCGCTAAGCGAGGATCCAACCGTCAAGTTCCATTACGATCCGAAGTCGGGGCCCGAAATCAAGGTAAAGGTTGAGGATTCGCGCGGACTGAAATTCGACCGAACCTGGCCGAGCGAAGGTGGCAGCGATCCGGCTCAGGAAGCATTAGCCAGGAAGAGTTGAGTGTGATCGTCCCTTACAAACCAAAAGGCCCGGTTCGCG
This sequence comes from Methyloligellaceae bacterium, assembly GCA_046717125.1. Classification (GTDB taxonomy): domain Bacteria; phylum Pseudomonadota; class Alphaproteobacteria; order Rhizobiales; family Methyloligellaceae; genus JBKJVQ01. Next base: position 15,283 of record JBKJVQ010000109.1, on the reverse strand, counting down.
CCGGCCCTTTTGCGTTTGAGCCAGCAAAATTCAGAAGCAGCGGATCTCCGCTTCGGCCTGCGCGCGTCTAAGGTTCAACAAATTCTCGGTGAGATCCTGCGTGCGAAAAATCTCCGCCTTTTCGCCGCCCACCTGCCGCACGCCCAACGTCGTCTCCGCATCGATGTATTGTTCGTAGGGCATGATCGACGCGATGACGTCGATGCTGCATGAACACGCGCTCAATGCCGACCGCGTCTGCCCGTTCGAGGCCATGCAGCCAAACACGTAATCGGCGATCGCCACGGTTGGGTAGTTGTTGTCGACCGTCGACTGTACTTGCGGCGTCATATTGATCTGCGGCTCCGCAACATAATTGTCCGGCACCGCCATCTCGTAACCACCGTCCTGTGCCGGAGCGACAGGAGCCGCGGGATCCGCCGTCTGCGGATCGGCGGGCACGATCCCCGGTGTTTCGGCGCCGGGAGCGCCGGGAGTCGCAGCCCCGGGAGCAGCCGGCGAAGCGTCCGGAATCGGCGGGAGAGCACCACCACCAGGAGGTGGCAACACGGCACCTCCGCCACCGCCCGGAGGTGACTGCGCGGCTCCACCCTGAGGCGAAACCGGTTCGCCGCCCGCGCCCTGCGGGAAAGCGACAGAGGCGGGCGCAGCCGTCAGAAGCAGGGCAGCAAGGACGAGTCCGGCGCGACAGCTACGGTTTGACATCGGCGACCGGCGACGCCGCCACGTTCTCGTAAACGAGCGTCTCCTCAATGACATTGCCCTTGTCCTCCTTGCCCGGATCCGGCGGAACCATTGTCCGGATACTGTACAGTCCGCCCGGCACATCCTCGGATACGATAAACTCGTACGTCTTCTGCAGGTTCGGGCCCATTTCGTAGGCACGGTCCGTCTCGGCGACGAACGGCTTCATTTCGATCTTGTGGCCCTTCACCGGACCGTTGGGTCCAGGCACCTCGACCTCTGACACGGTCGCCTTGTCCATGAACCCGTAGCGCACCTTGCTGCGATAGAAGTTCGTGCTGCCGCCGACGAGACGCGCCATCTCGGTCACGTCCCGCGAGAGGTAGACCATCACCAGCGGATTGCCGCTGAAGTGCTCGAGCGCCGGGTAGGGGCGGTTCTGCCGGCCGGTGAAGAATTCGAACGAGACGTCCTTGGCGCCATCGGGAAGAACTTTGTCGATCTTGACCTTCACGGTATCCTTGAAGTCGTCCTTGAACTGGCTTTTCCGTTCAAACCTGTAGGTGATGACGGAGGGCGTGCCGATATTCTTGAGGTGCGGCGTTTCGAACAGAAGAATCTGCGCCTCGCTCAGCTGAGTTTTCTCAGTCTTGCCCTCGGCAGGCGTAGCGACATCCTTCTCAGGGGGGCTCGCCTGGGCCGGAGCTTCGGCAGGAGCCGCCTGCTCGGCAGGCGCTTCGGCGGGCGCAGCCTCGGCCGGCGCCCCGGCGGGAGAAGGTGGCGCGGCCTCGGCCTTTGGCGCCTCGGCGGGAGCCGCGGCTTCTGGCGCGGGAGCGTCTTCCGCGCTCGCAGAAGACAATTGGGAAAGCGAAAGGGCGAGTGCTGAAGCGGCAATCGCCAACGGGATCGTCTTGAAGCGTTTCACTCTGGTGTCTCTTTTCTTGATTGGGACGGGGAAGCGCCACTCTCGGGAAAGGGCGAGGGCGCCGTTTGGCCGCAGGATAGCGCAAGAAGGTCGCGTAGCGTCAAGGGCCAGACGGGTGCGCTCGCAATATTGGGAACAGGGCGAACGCGCCGAAACGCCTATTTGGCGCAGTCGTTGATGGTGAACGCCCGCTCCATCCCGCTCGGATAATAGGCTCCCGTCGGCATGCCACCAAACTTCGTCATGGCGCGCTTGGCCGCGTCGAGGCTTTCGATCTCCCCGCGCTTTTTCAACAGCTTCGCGGCACAGCAGTCGGCCTCCAACTCATATTCCCTGACCATGGCGGCGATCGCCTTGAAGGACGTTTCGCCGCGCTTGGACATTTTCTCCCGCATTTTGTCGATATGGCCCGCCGAATGGTGGCAGCACTCATGCGCCATGAGATAATTGGTATAGGCCGTATCGGGGGCGATATTTGAATTGAGGTGAATCACGGGCTTGCCGTTTTCGTCACGCATCGCGCGTGCCTGCTCCGGAACGTCCGGACGGGCAAAGGTCGGAACAGCGCAATAAGGGTTGTCGAACTGGGGCATACGGATCATTGGAGGTTCGCCCGTATCAGCCTGGGCAAGCGCCGCAGACTGGAATCCGGCGAAGGCCACAAGCGCAAGGGCCGAGACCAAAAGACTCCGCACGGAGTAACCCAGCATCCGACTCATCCTATCGTCCGCAATTATGTGAGCCTAACTCCCGAGGACTGGTTTTGAATGCAACCAAATTGCATCATCCCAAGAAATTTATTGGTTTGTGCCGGAAACGACGGGTCCGACGGCGCCTTAAGCAACACGTCGAAAACCTTTACGGCCCGCGCGGCATTGGTGCTTAGTACGCGCTGCAGCCGACATGGATAGTCATGCGCATCAGTAACGACATGGACAGGGTTTGCATCATTGGCGCGGGCGCGTCGGGTCTGGCGGCGGCCACCAACTTCGCCCGCGCCGGCATCCCGTTCGATTGCCTCGAGCGTGAATCCGACCTCGGAGGATTGTGGAACGCAGGCACGGCGACCGGCGTCGTCTACGATACGACGCACCTCGTCTCGTCGCGGGACTGCACCGGCTTCGAGGACTTTCCGATACCGGACACCGAGCCGATCTATCCCTCGCACGATCGGATTCTCGCCTATCTCAGGGACTATGCAACCCACCACGACCTGCTCCGACATATCGAGTTCGGAGCCGATGTCGAGAAGGCGGAACGCGTGGATGGCGGCTGGAGCGTCAAGCTCAGCCGGGAGGAGCGGCCGCGGTTCTATCGCGCGCTCGTTGTGGCGAGCGGCCATCACGACACTCCACGCGCGCCGGAATATCCGGGAGAATTTTCTGGCCAAATCATGCACTCGCGCGATTACCGCTCGGCCCGCCCATTCATGGACAAACGCGTGCTCGTGATCGGAGCGGGGAATTCGGCGTGCGATATCGTCGTGGACGCAACGGCCTTCGCCACGCGTGTCCTCCAGTGCATGCGGCGAGGCTATTTTTTCGTGCCGAAGTTCATGTTCGGCCTGCCGACCGATCGTGTCGTGCAGTTCTTCGAGCGCGTACCTGCGCCGTTCGCGGTGCGCAATTTCCTGATGACGCGGGTGCACAAGCGGTTCGTCGGCAAGAACAGCCGCTATGGATTGCCGGAACCGGATTACCGCATCCTGCAGTCGCACCCGACGATGAACACGGTGCTGCCCCAGCTGGTCGCGCATGGTCGGGTAATCGTGAAGCCGGAGGTCGAGCGCTTCGATGGCTCTCGGGTCGTATTCGTGGACGGCAGCGCCGAGGAAGCCGACATCGTCGTCATGGCGACGGGCTATACCGCGACGACGCCATTTCTCGACCCAAATTTCCTGTTCGCGCCTAACGGCCGCGCAAAGCTGTTCATGAATGCGTTCCACCCCGAATATGATGATCTCTTTGCCGTTGGACTGATCCAGGCCAATGGCAGCATCTGGCGGCTCGCCGACTATCAATCCCAATTGATTGCAAGCTATCTACTGGCGATCAGAAACGATTCCGCACGGGCGGACGCGTTCAGGAGACTGAAGGCGCTGCCCCACGATCGGGCGGGTAAGTATGTCGATTCGGACCGGCACAAATTTGAGTGGAACTACTATTCGTACCGGCGCGCGATCAAGAAACTGCTGAAGCGGTTTGCGCCTCTGCCAGTCGCTGATGCCAAGGTCATGAGCGCAGCCGACGCCTGATACTTCCGCTCGCGGCGCAGACCCATCCTAGGTGGAAGGCAATTATCGCGCGCCAAGTATCCACGTTGACAGACAGCGCGATTGTCCTAGATTCAGGAGAGGCTCGGTCTTGGGTGGCGGCCATGCGGCGCGCAGCTTTCCTGCCTTTTCTCGTTTTCTGTTTCTGCTTCTTCGCGAATTCCGCCGGTGCGGCGGACAAGCGCGTCGCGTTGGTCATCGGCAACAGCGCGTATGTCCACGCTGGCGCACTGCGTAACCCACGCAACGATGCAACCGATGTCGCCGCGAAGCTGCGGGCGCTCGGATTCGACGTGGCTGAAGGGCTTGATCTCGATAAGCGCTCCATGGAGGTCTTCATCCGCGATTTCGGCAACGCGATCGATGGCGCGGATGTCGCCCTGTTCTATTACGCGGGCCACGGCATGCTGGTGGGCGGCAAGAACCACCTCGCCCCGGTCGACGCGCAGTTCAAGAGCGAGACCGACATCGACTTCGAGACGATCGATTTCGATCTTGTGTTGCGTCAGATGGAGCGCTCGACCCGGGTCAATCTCGTTTTCCTCGATGCCTGCCGTGACAATCCGCTTGCGCAAAATGCGGCGCGGACGCGCGGTAGCGTCGTCATGCGCGGTCTCGGGCGCGTCGAACGGACGCTCGGTACGCTGATCGCTTTTGCGACGGAACCGGGAAACGTCGCCGCCGATGGCGATGGCCGGAACAGCCCGTTCACGCGCGCGCTTCTTACGCATATGGCGACGCCCGGCTTGAGCGTCGGCGACATGATGATCGAGGTCCGGAATGAGGTGCTGCGCGAAACCAACAAGCGGCAGGTCCCGTGGGACAACTCTTCGCTGACGGGCCGCTTCTTCTTCAATCCGCCGGTCGAGAATTCTGCCGAGACGCCCAAGGCGTCGGACGATCTTCTCGCGCTGCGCGACGAACTCAAGAAGCTGCAACTCGAGCAGACGGCGCGGCTCGAGGCCCAGCAGCATGAGCTTGAGGCGCTGCGCCAGAAATTTGCGCCGGAGCCACCGCCCGCGAAGCTTGCAGAACCTGAGAACCCGGCCGGCGCCGCCGCGCGACTTGAACAGCCCGAAGCCTCGCCCGCCGACAACCAGGATGATCCGCCCAAAGAGGAGGCATCGGCTGAAGGCTCGTCCGAGTCCGCCGTCGCTGCCCCAGCGGCAGCCGCCGCCGCAGCTGTCGAGCCGGAGGCAGACGTAGCCGCAGCTGCCGAGCCTGAGGCAGACGATGCCGCGCCTGAGGCCGACGCTTCCAAGACCGCTCCCGATCAAGATCAGGATCAAGCGGGTGTGTCGCAGTCCGCCGCGTCACCGGACGAACAGGAGGCAGAGGCTGCCGCAGCCGACGCTCCCCCAAACGCCTCAGGGCTCGCGGAGCCGGCAAAGCCCGAAAAGGAAGAGGTTGCTGTCGCCGCCGTTGCAGCGCCGGCTGAAGAGGAGCAGCCGCAAGACAGTGCCGAACCCAAAGACATCGAACCTACCCGCGAGGCGCTGATCCGCGAGATCCAGACGAGCCTTCATGCGATCGGGTGCTACACCGGAAAGATCGACGGCAAATGGGGTAATCTTGCGCGCGCGTCGGTCGACCGTTTCAGTGACCTGTCAAGCTTGGCCTTCGACAATCGTGAGCCGAGCGGTGAAATCGCCGAGGCCGTTTCCGGTTGGAAGGGCGCAAATTGCCAGATTGAAACCGCGCCAGATGTCGAAGAAACCGTCCCCGAGCAGCAAGAGGTCGCGCCCCAGCCAGGCCATAAGGCTGCTCCCAGGAAAGCCGCGCCCCGGAAAGCGCCGAAAGCGGCGCCGATCGAGCGGGCGCGCAAGGGCGAACGGGTTCATCAGAGGATAGAAAAAGTACGGCCGGCTTATAAGGCGCGGCCACCGCGTCAGCACCGGTCGCGCGTCGTGCGCCAGCACAGGCAGCATCAGCAATCAAGAAGAGCCCGGGCTCCGGTCGCCCGAGGCAGGGTGGGCGGCTTCGTCGGCGACGAGATGCGGAGGACGTTCCCCAACCAGGCCTGGCCCGACTGATCCTTTACTGGCGCGCGGCATCGGGCCGGCCGACGGAATTGTAATCCAGGCTGGCCGCGCGCGCATCGGCGGGGTCGTAGACGTTGCGCAGATCGATCAGCGCCCTGCCCCGCATGCGGCTCTTCATGGCGCTCAGGTCGATGGCGCGGAACTCGTTCCATTCCGTCAGGACGACGACGGCGTCCGCCTCATTTGCGACGTCCATGGCGCTGTCGCACCACTCGACGCCCGGCAGCAGAGGCTCGGCGTTGACGCGGCCATGCGGGTCGTAAACGCGGACGGTCGCGCCGCGCTCCTGAAGCCTCGGGACGATCGCGAGACTCGGCGCGTCGCGCATGTCGTCCGTGTTAGGCTTGAATGTCACCCCGAGCACGCCGATCACCTTGCCATGCAGCGCGCCCAGCAGCTGCTCGATCCGCGTCGCCATGGCGAGCTTGCGTTCCAGATTGACCTTCTCGACCTGCTCGACAATCGACACAGGCGTGCGGGACTCGCGCCCAGTGCGGATGAGCGCCGACACATCCTTGGGAAAGCAGGAGCCGCCGTAGCCGGGCCCCGGATGCAGGAATTTGTTGCCGATTCGCCCGTCCGCGCCGATCGCCTGCGCGACCTGCTGTACGTCCGCGCCGACCTGCTCGCAGAGATCCGCGATTTCGTTGATGAAGCTGATCTTCATGGCGAGAAAGGCGTTTGCCGCGTATTTCGCCAGTTCTGCCGACTCCCGGCCGACGAACATGACCGGCGCGTTGCGCAGCGACAATGGCTTGTAAACCCGGTTCATGACGTCGCGCGCGCGGGCGTCGTCGCAACCCACCAGCACACGGTCGGGGTGCGTGAAATCGAGGATTGCCGAGCCTTCGCGCAGGAATTCGGGATTCGAGCAGACGGCGAACTCAGCTTCGGGCCGCGCCGCGCGAAGCCGTCTTTCGATTTCACGGCTCGTGCCAACCGGAACGGTCGACTTGGTCGTGATGACCGTGAAGCCGGTCAGGTGCGGCGCGAGCGCCTGCACCGCAGTATGGATATAGGAAAGATCGGCATAGCCGTCGCCGCGTCGCATCGGCGTACCGACCGCGAGGAACACGAGTTCCGCTTCCGCAACCGCCTCCGCCAACTCGGTCGTGAAGCTCAGCCGCCCGGTCTGCGTATTGCGCAGGACGAGTTCGTCCAGGCCCGGCTCATGGATCGGGATCCTGCCCTGTTGCAGCGCGTCGACCCGGTTTCGGTCGTTGTCGACGCAGGTCACGTTCCAGCCGAAGTCGGAAAAGCAGGCGGCCGAGACAAGCCCCACATAGCCCGCGCCGATCATGCAGATGTTCACCGGTATGCCCCGATCGTTCGTTAGCGGCGCGCCCTAGAGCATGCTGCCGAAAAAGCCTACTCCCGGCTTGATCCGGGGTTTGAAGCGGTTTTCGGACGACATCATGCTCAAACCTTTGAAGCCGATCACGTTCATGCCTTCGGATCGGTACAATCCGAAGGCATCGTGATCTCGTCGCCTCCCCGGGGCGACGGGACTCCTATGGCATAGGTTCCCCTCCTTCAAGATCGCCGCCCATGCGATTTGTCATTTGATAGGATATTGCCGTTGCCGTAGACCACGCTGCGGATCGAGCGGCTCAAAAGCGAAAACATTAAATCAAGCCCTTGGAGGGAAAGGCTTCCATGTCACGGCTGGCCTATGTGCTTGCGGTTCTCGGGGTGATCGCGGGCGCGCTTGCAATTCGCGTGTGGGATCCAGCGCCCGTCGCCCGGCTGCGGCTTATGGTCTTCGATACGTATCAGCAGCTCAGTCCCCGGACCTTTGACGCGTCCCTGCCCGTCCGCATTGTCGATATCGACGAGGAGAGCCTGAAGCGGCACGGCCAGTGGCCATGGCCCCGAACCAAGCTCGCAGAGCTCGTCAACCGGCTACGCGACAACGGTGCTCAGTCGATCGGCTTCGACATGATCTTCCCTGAGGCAGACCGGCTGTCCCCCCAGAACGCCGTTTTGTTCTGGCCCGCCGGCGAGGCGCTCGACCGTCTGCGCGAAGAAGCCAAAAACCTTCCTTCCAACGACTCTGTTCTGGTCGACGCGATAGGCCGCGCGCCGGTGACGCTTGGCTTCATCGGCGAGGCCGCGTCAGGGGTCGTGCCCGCGCTCAAGACCGGGTTCGCGTTTGGCGGAGACGATCCGAAACAATTCGCGCCCGCGTTCGCCGGCGCCGTCGCCAGCCTCCCCGAAATGCAGGAAAAGGCCACCGGTTCAGGCGCGCTGAACTGGATCCCGGAACGCGACCAGATCACGCGCCGTCTGCCCCTGATCGTGACGATCGGCGGCGCGCTCTACCCGAGCTTCGCCGCCGAGAACCTGCGCGTCGGCCAAGGCGCAACAACCATCCTCGTGCGAGCATCCAATGCGAGCGGCGCAACCGCCTTCGGTGAGCAGTCGGGCATATCGATGGTCAAAATCGGCAACCTCGAAGTGCCGACCGAGGGCGACGGCCAGATGTGGATCCGGTTCACGCCGTCCGATCCCGCACGCTACATTCCGGCGTGGAAGGTGCTCGCTGGCGAAGCGCCGCGCGCGGCGATCGACGGCAACATCGTCCTGATCGGCACGAGCGCGGCCGGCCTGCACGATCGGCAGGCGACCCCGCTCGAAGTCTCCGTCCCAGGCGTCGAAATCCATGCCCAAGGCATCGAGCAGATGATCGTCGGGAAATTCCTGAACCGTCCCGACTTCGCCGAGCCGCTCGAACTCGCAACGATCCTGGCGCTGGGCCTGTTGATCGGCATACTGATCTGGTTTCTCGGCGCGCTCGGCAGCGCCATTGTCGGCGCGCTCGCGCTGGGCGCGATCGCGACCGGTTCATGGTTCGCCTTCCAGCAATGGAACTGGCTGTTCGATCCGATCTTTCCGGCGCTGGCGGTGGCTGCGGTCTATGGCGTCGGCACGCTGATCGCGTTCCTTCGGACTGAGGCTGAGCGCAATCGCGTGCGGCACGCTTTCAGCCACTACATGGCGCCAGCCATGGTCGAGCAACTGGCGAAGGAGCCTGGCCGGCTCAAGCTCGGCGGCGAGGCCCGCGACATGACGTTGCTGTTCTCCGACGTGCGCGGCTTCACCAGCATTTCCGAGGGCCTCAGCGCAGAGGAACTCACCCGCTTCATGAACAGCCTTTTCACGCCGATCAGCGAGATCATCCTCGAAGAGCGCGGCACGATCGACAAGTTCATGGGCGACGCGGTGATGGCGTTCTGGAACGCGCCGCTCGATGACCCGGAGCATCCTGCGCATGCCTGCCGCGCCGCCTTGCGCATGGCCGGCGGCATGGCCGACATAAACGAATCCTGGCGCAAGGAGGCGGAGGAGAACGGCCGCGAGCACAAGACAGTGTGCATCGGCATCGGGCTCAACACGGGCGAATGCTGCGTCGGCAACCTCGGCTCGGAGAAGCGCTTCGACTATTCGGTCATCGGCGACAACGTGAACGTCGCCTCGCGGCTCGAAGGGCAGTGTAAGGTCTACGACGTTCCCATCGTCGCCGGCGAAGCGACGGTTACGCGCGCGCCGGACTTCGCTTTCGTGGAGATAGACCAGCTCAAGGTGAAGGGCCGGAGCGGCATCACCAAAGTGTTCGCGCTACTGGGTGACTCGGAATTCAGGACATCGCAGATTTTCCGTGTTCTGAACGACAGGCATCGCGAAATGCTGGTTCACTACAGGGCCCAGAATTGGGGCGGTGCGGAAAAGGCGCTCGCCGCGTGCGAACTGCTGGACTCCGGCAGACTGGACGGCGTCTACGCGCTGTACCGCGACCGGATACTGAAATTTCGCGCGGAATCGCCGGGCATCGACTGGGACGGCACGATCGAAGCGATGGGGAAGTGAGAACGAAGGCTGTGGTTGCCGGGCTTGTCCCGGCAACCACAGCCACCGGCGTTAACGCTGTCTCATGGCTGCTGCGGTGTATGGACCCCGGGAACAAGTCCGGGGTGACACCCATTGCGGACCCGCCAGCATCCGAAACGCCGCCGATACATGTCCTCCGCTCACAGCAGCGCGGAGATCTCGCGGTTGGCGAATTCGAGCCGATCGGCCAATGCGCGGACGATCATTTTGTGGAACGCCGCCGCCGCCATCGGGTCTTCCTTCTGCATCCGCTCGAAGGCGCTGCGCGACAGTCCGTAAACGATCGTCGGCGATTCCGCGACCACCGATGCGGTGCGCGGAGCGGCGCGGTAGAAGCCCATCTCACCGACTACCGTCTGCGCGGACATGCGGCGGAGCCTTATCGGGCGTCCCTGCTCGTCGCCGACCGTGATCGCAACCGACCCCGTCGCGATCAGCTCCACGCTGTCGGAGGGTTGTCCCTGACGGAACACGTAATCGTTCGTGTCGACCTCGCGCCGTTCGAAATATGAGCTGATACGGGTGACGTCGATCGACGCGCCGAGTTCGCGCTCCAGCCAATCCTCGAACGTCGCATCGGTCGCCTCCTCCAGCGCGTGATCGGTCAGCACGATATCCTCGCACCATTCGAGCGCTTCGTTGCGGCTGGCAAAATCCTTATGCGGCCTCGCTTCCTTGAAGAAGCCTGCCTTGTCGAGGCCTGCCCTGATCGGCTCGGTCAGGCCGGAGAAGACGAGCGCCACGTCATGCTCGTCGCAATAGTTGCGCAGCTTGACGAGGCTCATGATAGCCGAAGTGTCGACGCCGGGAACGCCTGAGAAATCGAGCAGAACGCAGCGGATCGGATCGTCCTTTTGCTGATCGATCGACTTTCGAATGCGCTCGAACAGGCCGTTCGACGAGCCGAAGAAGATGTAACCGGAGAGCCAGAAGACATGAATGCGCCTGCCCTCCTCGCGCAGGATGCGGGTCTGTTCGGGCGCTCGCTCGACGTTCGACGAGAACTCCGCGCGGGTCAGGTGACGGCGCACGACGCCGATGCGGCTGTAGCTCAGCGCGAACATCAGGCATGCGCCGATGACGCCCAGCGCAACGCCGAGGAGATAGCCCGAGTACACGATCACCACCATGATCGCGCCGGCCAGTGCGAAATCCATCGCGGAGCGCTGTGCCGGCGACCTGAGCAGGGCCTCGGTGAGAATGACGAATCCCACCATCGCCAGCAGTCCGCCAAGCAAGGGCTTCGGCACGAGTGACGCGAGATCGAGACCGGACAGCAGCACGGCGCCTGTCGTCAGCGCGGCGAATACGCCCGACCAGCGCGTTACCGCACCCGCCTCATTGATCAGTATACTGCCGTTCAAAGACAGGTTGCCGGCGACGCCGCCAAAAAAAGACGCGACTACATTGGCGATGCCGTTGTTTCTCAGCTCCTTGTCCAGATCGGCGGTCTTCTGCCGCGCGACTTCAAGGCTCGACACGTCGAGCAGCATCGAGATCGCGGTGACGCCGCAGACCGCTCCGATCTCGGCGGCGTGGCGGGCCAGCAGCATCCAGTCGATGTGCGCGCCGGGTATGGCGGCAATCGGGAGCCAGAGCTTGAGATCGCCGATCCCCTGCAGGAACCAGCTCGACCCGTCGACGTCGAGTTTCAACGGCGACAGGAGAAGCGTGTCGAGCGTCAGCAGTGTCGCGAAGAACGCCACGGGGAGTACAAAGAAACTGTCGGTCCACCGCCGGACTGTCAGTACGAACGCCGCAAAGCCAAGCGCGACGACGAGCTTCGGCCATGCGCCGGCCGAGAAGAACCCGCCCCAGGTCGAGGGCGACAATTCGACCGGAACTCCGGTCGCCACTTCGATTCCGCCAATAATCAAAAGCCAGCCCGACGCGGCGAGGAAGCCGCCAATGACGGGGTACGGAACGAAGCGCAGCCAGGATCCGACCCCAAACGCGCCGAGACCGAACAGCAGGAGACCAGTGAAGAACGTGCTGACGGTAATCGCCACCAGCACGTGGACAATTTGGACGTCCGGGCCGGCTCCCTGCGCGGCCAGCGTCGCCGCGATCGATGCGGCGAGCACGCTGACGACGGCTACGGCAGGTGAATCAGGGCCCGCATCGACAGGCGCCAGAGAGCTGGTCAGACAGACGATGATGCCGGTGATCGCGGTGGCCGTCAGCAGCATCGCGAGGCCGAGCGCAAGCCCCCCAGCGATTGGTCCCTGGAAGATGAGCGCGGCGAACGAAATGCAATACGCGACCGTCACGAGCGAGGTCACGATTCCCGCGAGGAGATCCCTCGGCAGAGTCGCGGCCGTCAGGTCATGAGGCCGTCTCAGCGCAAGCTTCTGAAGCGGGGACAATGTTTGAACAGGGGGTACGGTCACGAGGGAGTGCGATCATCCCCGCTGATCTTGCGATTGCAAGGGGAAAGTGCGCGGCGCGATTATGCCGCGGACGCAGCCTTTATGCGCGACTGCCCAAAGTGGCCGCTGGTTTCAGCGTCAGCTCGCGCGACCGGATGATAATCCTGAGCATGACCGATTTCATGGGAACGCTCATGCTCTGGGGTTCCACTCTGCCGTGTCGAGCGCGGGATCGACGGACCAGCGCCCCACGCGGCCCGGCAGGGCGCAGTCGCGCTTCAGGATGGCGTTGAATTCGGCGCGCGGCATGAGTTTGAAGCCGAGGGACTCGATATACGCCGTCCAGCTCTTGCCGTCGTTAATGGTGAAGCCCCAGTGCTGCAGATGATGGTTCAGGACGGCCCAGCCTGCTTTTGACGCATCGTTGGCACGTGCGAACTGCGACTCGTTGAAGAACACGCGCCCAACTGCGAGGCCGTAGCCGCCGCCGACCAAAGCGCCATTTTCGTCCCACACTTCGAAGGAATGCGCATGGCCCGCACGATGCAGCGCCAAGAACGTCGTCATGATCGTCTTGTTGATCCAGGTGAGGGCAGGCCGGCCGGGCCGTTTCTCACCACATGCCTGCATCACAACGAGAAAAGCCTGATCGAACGTAATCCGGAACAGTCCATTGCGCAGGCGACGCCGCAATGTCTTGTGAATCTTGAAGTCTGCTATCTCAAGCGCCATGCGCTCGCGTGGCGCGAACCATTTCAGCGGGCCGACATGGGCAAACGGAAACAGCCCACGCGCATAGGCCCGCATGACCGTATCGACATTGAGATCGGACGCGACGCCGCAAAAACCGTCGGGATGACGCAGCGCCCCTTCGGGATCGGGCAGCTCTCTCGGTTTCAGACCGAAGCCAAGCGCATGCGCCGCAACTGACGCGAGCGTCGCAGGCACGCCCCAGATGCGCGGCGGCTTCATCGCCCAGGCGCAACCGAGCACCCAGCGGGTCAGCATGGTGTTCAGCGGCTCCACCGACAGGACTTCGTCCTGGCGTGCCTCTCCGAACCCGCGGAATTCCGAGGCCCTCGTTTCGATACTCATGTTTTACTCCGCGCTCCGGCGCCTGATTCCCAGCCAGCGCATCATATCCCACAGACCTTAACGGGCCATCCGCGCGCGCCGATTATGGTTGACGGGCGCTCCGGACGCGCTCGACCGCCTGCAGCCAGTCGCCGTATCTGCTTTCGGCCTCGTTCTCAGCCATGACCGGCTCGAAAATCGCTGCGGCGCGCCAGCTTCGACTTAATTCCGGCTGACCCGGGTAAACGCCGACGGCCTGCCCCGCGAGAAAAGCAGTCCCAAGCGCCGTCGCCTCGCCATGAGCTGCGACTTCGATTGGCAAGCGCAAACTGTCGGCGAGGAACTGCATCAGCCAGCGGTTCTGCGTCATGCCGCCGTCAACCCGGAGCGATCCAGGTTTCGGCAAACCGGCGGCCTCCAGGTCGCTGGTCATCGCGCCGAGAAGATCGCGGGTCTGGAACGCGACGCTCTCAAGCCCGGCGCGAACGATATCCGCCCGCCCGGATGCGCGCGACAGGCCGACAATCGCGCCGCGCGCAGTTGCGTCCCAATGAGGCGCACCCAATCCCTGAAATGCGGGCACGAGGGCCACGCCCGAGCGCGCCGACGCCTGCAACGCCAGCGCCTCCGACTCCGCCGCCGTGGCGATCAGGCCGAGCGCATCACGCAGCCATTGTATCGTCGCGCCGGCCATAAAGATCGCGCCTTCAAGCGCATAGCTCCGGCCGTTCTCAATTTGAATCAGGATGGTCGTGAGCAGGCCGTGACGTGAACGCGGACTTTGCGCGCCGCAGGTTGCGAGCATGAAGCAGCCTGTGCCGAACGTCGCCTTCATCTGTCCCGGTTCAAAGCAGCACTGCCCGTAAGCTGCCGCCTGCTGGTCGCCAGCGACCCCACGGATCGGCACCGCCGCGCCGAGAAGGGCCGGCTCGACGACGCCGAAGTCCGCCTGGCTCGGCCGGACCTCCGGCAGCATGGCACGTGGAATATCCAGCCGATCCAGCAAAACCTGGTCCCACTCCCCCGCATCGATATCGAACAGCATCGTGCGGCTGGCATTGGTCGCGTCGGTCGCGTGCATGCGTCCTGCCGTCAGTTTCCAGATCAGCCACGTGTCGATCGTGCCGAACAGGATCTCGCCCCTTGCGGCGCGATCGCGCAGGCCGGGCGTTCGATCGAGGAGCCACGCGATCTTGGTCGCGGAAAAGTAGGGATCGATGACGAGACCTGTTCGCGACCGCACATGCGCCGCGAGCCCCTCTTCTCGCAGAGTTTCGCATAGCGGGGCTGTCCGCCGGTCCTGCCAGACAATGGCGTTGCCGACCGGCTCGCCAGTGGCGCGGTCCCACACGACGGTTGTTTCGCGCTGATTGGCTATCCCGAGCGCCGCGACCCGATCCGCGCCGACGCCATCGAGGACCGTCCGGCATACGGACAGGCACGCACGCCAAATCTCTTCGGGATCGTGTTCAACCCATCCAGGCTCATGACAGATTTGTTCTAATGGTTCAGCGGATTGCCGGATTATATTGCCGAACGAGCCGAACAACAGAGCGCGTGTGCTGGTCGTGCCCTGATCGAGCGCGAGAACCAGCGGTTCGACGCTCATCCGTCGGCTTTTGAGGGCTGCGCCGTCTGCGTCATGATCCATTCGCAGTATTCGGCTGAACCGCCCGTCACCGGCAGTACGATCAGTGCCGGGACTTCGTAGGGATGAAGCCGCTTGATTTCCGCGAGCACAGCGTCTTCCAGCGCCGTGCGCGTCTTGACGATCATGGCCACTTCCGAAGCATGCTCGCGGCGGCCCTGCCATTCGAAGATCGCCAGCATGTGCGGAAAGATGTTCACGCAGGCGGCAAGTTTCGCGCCGACCAGAGCATCACCGACCCGCTTTGCGTCGTCGAAGGTCGGGAACGTCGTATAGATGAGGATCGGACGATCGGTCGCCATCATGCCCAACTTATTAGAATCGATCACGGTTATGGCCTGGGGTTGTGACAACCCCAAGCCATCGTGATCTAGTGCGCGC
>JBKJVQ010000108.1:0-4131 GCA_046717125.1 Methyloligellaceae bacterium | reverse complement strand
GTTCCAGTCCGCCCATCAGCCCCATGCCGCGCGCCTCGCCGACCAGCGGGTGATCCGCCAGCGCCCGCAATTGCCTCTGGAAACTTGGCGTCAACCGCGCGGCGTGACCGAATACATCGTCGCGCGCATAGATCTCCAGCGCTTTCAGCGCGAGCGCGACACAGAGCGGATGTCCGGAATAGGTGAAGCCGTGGCTGAATTGCCCTATCTTGCGGCTCTCCGCCAACATCGCCTCGTAGACTTTTTCGGAAACCGTGACCGCGCCGAGCGGCGCATAAGCCGACGTCAGCGCCTTGGCGATCGAGACAGTGTCAGGCTTGAGGCCCATGATTTCGCTCGCGAACGGCGAGCCCAGCCGTCCAAACCCGGTGATGACCTCGTCTACGATGAATGCGATGTCGTTTCGGCGCAGGACCGCCTGCATCTTCTCGAAATAGGTCGCCGGCGGCACGATGACGCCGCCCGCACCCATAATGGGCTCGGCGATGAAGGCTGCGACCGTCTCCGGTCCCTCGGCTTCGATCAGCGCCGCGAAGTCGTCTGCGAGCCGCGTCGCGAAAGCTTCTTCGCTCTCACCCTCATGGGCGAAACGGTAGTGATGCGGACAATGCGTGTGCAGGAAGCGCGGCAGGGGTACGTCGAAATCGACATGATTGTTAGGCAATCCGGTGAGGCTCGAGCTTGCGAGCGTAACGCCATGATAGGCGCGAGCGCGGCTGACGATTTTCTTTCGCTCAGGCTTGCCGATCGCATTGTTGTAGTACCAGGCGAGCTTGACCTGCGTGTCATTCGCCTCCGAGCCCGACGCGGTGAACAGCACCTTTGAAGTGGGCGCGGGCGACATCGCCTTGATCTTTTCAGCCAGTTCGATCGCGAGGTCGTGACCCTTGCCGGCAAAGAGATGCCCGAACGAAAGGCGCGAAACCTGCTCCCGCGCAGCCTGGGCCATCTCGGGGTTGCCGTAGCCGAGCGCAGTGCACCATAATCCGCCCATACCCTCGATATAGCGTCGGCCCTCGACGTCCCAGACATGAACTCCCAAGCCGCGTTCGATGACAGTCGGGCCTGTCTCGCGCAGGGCGGCGAGATCGGTGTATGGATGGATCAGGGCCTCGACGTCCCTTGTCTGGCTGTTGGAGAGAGGCATGATATCTTTCGGTTCTTCATGCTGTGGCGGTTGGCGCGGGCACGCTAATCGAATCGTCACTGAACGGAAACGCATGGCGGCATGAACAGGATGTCACGCGCATGAGCGCACGCATCATTCAGCGCAGATCGCGGAGCGCGCTTTGGAGCCGGCGCATTGCGCTGTTCGGGGCGCAGCTTCTGATCCTCGCCGTTCTGCTGCATCAGCTCGGTGGTCTCACGACCCCACCCGCCGTCAATCTCGTGCTTGTCGCCATCGCCGCCGCGGCTGCGGCGCTTCTGATCGGACTCCTCGCCCTGGTGCGGATCTGGATCAAGGGCGACGTCGGCGCCGGGAGGGCAAATCTCGGCATCCTGATCGCGCTGGCGACGCTTGCACTCCCGCTTTATTACGCGCCGAAGCTCTTCCTGCTGCCGCATCTGACGGATATCTCGACCGACGTTGAGAACAGGCCCGATTTCGTCGCGCTCGCGTCCGCGCGCCCGGCCGACGCGAATGCCGTGACACTGGTGCGGGAGGAAGCGGCCCTCGAACAGGAGATCGCCTATCCCGACATTCGCACGATGGAGTTAGAACGTCCGGCCACGGAGGTGTTCGATCTGCTCAATCAGGTCGTACGGAGGCTGGAATGGAAAGTCGCGGTGGCGGAACCGCCGGGCAATTCCGGCGTCGGGCGTATCGAAGCCTCGAATCGCACGCCGGTGATGGGTTTCACCGACGACGTTTCCATTCGCGTGGCGGGTGACGATGCGCATGCGACCGTCGATATCCGCTCCGCGTCGCGCTACGGCTTGCATGATTTCGGCGCGAACGCCGATCGCATCCGGCAGCTTTTTACCGAAGTGAAAGCCGATCTCGCCAAGGGAGAGACCACGGGCCTCGAAGAACTGGCCGGCGAGACCAAACCCAAACCCAAGCAGAAAGTGTCCGCCCCCAAGCGAGGCAAGAAGCAGAATTCCAAGGCGGCAGCCGTCAATCCCGAGGAAGCCGCGCCGGCGGCGAATCCGCGAAAGTCCGATCGTGTGCGTCGTTCGAGGGCGCGCAACGAGCGAAGGCAGCGGGCTCAAAATGAACGCGAACGACGGCGGCGAGAGTTTTTCGCGCCGTTCGGCCTCTGGTGAGGCGGATACAGCGAACGGTCCTTCAGGCCGGAAGGAACATGCCGTGAAGCTGCGGCGCGCCTTCGGTGCGAACGCGGCCGCGCTCGATCAGCAACTCGAGATGCGCGTACACGGACAGGGCGGCGGGCGTTCGGAGTGCCGCGTCGATCTGTCCGTACACGCGCGGCACCATCTGCCCCACCGTGGCGATCCCGTCCTGCACGCAGGCAAGTACGGCCTGCTCGCGCCATTTCCGGTGCATGATGTAGGCCTTCACGGCGCGCTGCGGCGTCTGCACCTCGCCGCCGTGCCCCGGCAGGAACAGACGGTCGCGCCGGTTCAGCAGCTTTTCCAGCGAGCGGATATAGTCGCCCATATGGCCTTCAGGCGGCGCGACCATCGACGTGTTCCAGCCCATCACATGATCGCCCGTGAGGATCACGCGCTGGCCCGCAATCGCGAAGCACGCATGGTCCGGTGCATGGCCTGGTGTGTGGATCACGTCGATCGACCAGCCTTCACCCCTGATCGTGTCACCGTCGGCGAGTGGCCGATCGGGCACGAGCGCCTTATCGATGAAACTGTCGCCGGCCTCGCCCGTAAGGTCCGAGTGGCGCGGGATGGCAAGCACCGGCGCACCGGTCATTCCTTGCAGCTTGATCCGTCCTTCGGTGTGATCGCGATGGGCGTGGGTGATCAAGATGTGGGATATGGTCTCGCCACGCGTCGCTTCCATCAGCGCGTCGAGGTGGGCGTCATCATCCGGGCCCGGATCGACGATCGCGACTCGGCCACGGCCGACGAGATAGGTGTTCGTGCCTGTGAAGGTCAGCTTGCCGGGATTGTTCGCAACCACACGGCGAACGAGCCGCGACATCTCGGTCGCCTCGCCGTAAACGACGTCCGTGCTGCGATTGAACGCAAGTTCGACTGACATGTCGGCTCCAGGACGAGGTGGCGCGGCCTTCTGGATCACGATGACTTTTGGTCGAAATGACCAAAGTTATGAACGCGATCCATTCTGATAGTTGAGCAAGATGTCGTCCGAAAACCGCTTCACGCTGTTCGGCATCATGCTCTAACGGCCCAATCATACCGCTTCGGCGCGCACGGATATCAGGAAACGGCCGGGAAAGATTGGTCGGAGTGGCAGGATTCGAACCTGCGACCCCCTCGTCCCGAACGAGGTGCGCTACCAGGCTGCGCCACACTCCGATTTTAGGCGTTGGCGGCGCTTATAGCCGCGCGTTCGTAACGCCGCAACCTGGGCATCGCCCGGCGTTGCGAGACTACCCGCAACTGGCTATGGTCCGCCGCGCCGCTTCGCGGCCGCTCAATCCGACAGCTCTTGGGGCGTGGCCAAGCGGTAAGGCAACGGGCTTTGGTCCCGTGACCCCAGGTTCGAATCCTGGCGCCCCAGCCACTCCAAGTCGTCGATAAAGAGCGATTTCCGTGCTTTGGCGGGAGTGGCGAATTCTTCGCGGATTCACGCGGGATTTCGGCCCATCAGATTCCATTTGAAGCGGTAGAGACGATTTTTCGTCGAATTCGCGTGCGCCCTAACGCGAAAATCTCTCGAGCTGCATTTGGGGGTCAACATTTTCGACGGCAGCCGGAGGGGAGCATCAGAAGGATGCGGAGCCAAACTGGCTGCTACGCTTCCTGAAACCCGAGCAGTTTGCGCTGTTCGGCCCAGCCGGTGGGAAGTTTGAGGGCCAAGCGCATCAGCCGCTTAGCGCTGAGCTCTGGCGGATGTTTGCCGTTGATGATGGCGGTGACGATATCGGGCGCTAGCGAGGGGAGACGCAGCAGGCGTGACAGGTAGCCGATGGTGAGTCGCTCCTGGCTGGCAATGCCCGGTACGGTCAGATCGGGGTTCTGGGT
>JBKJVQ010000107.1:0-3876 GCA_046717125.1 Methyloligellaceae bacterium | reverse complement strand
GGGTTGTTGAGCGCCGAGGTTCTGTTCCTGTCGGCTGAACAGCTCCGCCGCGCGCGGCTGTTCATCCATTATGCGATCTCAGCTGCACTTATCCCATTGATATTACTGCACATCTGGACCGCGCTGGCGTATAAGTAGCTGTGCGCGCCTGGGCATTTCCGGAAAGATTTGATCGATCCCCTTCACAAGGGATTCACCGCACCGGCAGGTCTTGCTGAGTGGACCCGCGATCTTAATCTGATTTCAGCCGCCCTGCGCCATGATGCTCAACAACAGGGCAGGCGGCGAGCCGGTGAACACGATGAACGATATCTTCAAAAAGATCGGAGATTGTTTCAGCTCCATGCTTGCTTTGACGAGGGAAGACATGACCGATGCGACACACCCTCTGAGGCTCGCGCGTTCCTATGAAGACGCTTGCCTTGAAGTATATGACGGGATGTGCATCCGGGATCGGCTGTCGACGGCATTCGCGTTGGACCGCTATATTGCTGCAACCGATGCGATCGAGAACATGCCGGAGCCGGACCGAACCGAATTGCGCGGCCTGATCGCCGATCGCGATGTCGTTCCCGGCTCGGTCGAAGTCGCCGTGTGCGCACTTCTCGACGATGTCCGCAGTATACCGTCGGCCGTGACAGCGGGCGCGATGCGCGCAGAATACGGCAGCGCCGGGGATCACCCGGCTTCTATCCGCCGCATCGAATGCGCGCTTTCGCTGATCGAAATGGCTGCGACGCGCCGTCCCGCGGTGAAAGTCGCGGCGCGCGTTAAGGTGCACGTCAAGGCCGCCTGACGCGATCCTTCGCATTGTTCTCGGTCTTGCTGCCCCTATCTACGGGGAAGGGAGAACGTGGGACGATGCGCATGCCGCTTGAGGACAGGATTTCCCGCCGGATTGTGCTGGGCGGCCTGACGGCGGGCGCGGCCGGTTCGATCTTCGGGCTCAAGCCTTCCTTCGCGCAGCAATCCAGTTCGCTCCTGACACGCGCAATTCCTTCATCCGGCGAAGCCGTTCCTCTGATCGGCCTGGGAAGCTGGATTACGTTCAATGTCGGTGACGATCCGGTCAGCCGGAAAAACTCGGCCGCCGTCATGGATAGATTCTTCCGGTTCGGCGGAAGGATGATTGATTCATCGCCGATGTACGGCTCCTCCCAGGAGGTGATAGGCGAGGCGGTCGACAAGCTCAAACAAGCGAAACAGTTGTTCTCCGCCACCAAGGTCTGGATCTCCGGAAAGAAGGACGGCATTGCACAGATCGAACAGTCGCGCGCTTTGTGGCGTGTGCCGCATTTCCATCTGCTACAGGTCCATAATCTCGTCTCGTGGGAGGATCATCTTGAGACCTTGGCTGAGATGAAATCGGACAACCGGCTGCGCTATATTGGCGTAACGACATCTCACGGTCGCAGGCATGACGACCTTGAGCGGATCATGCGGGGCCGGCCGATCGACTTCGTGCAGCTCACCTACAACGCGGCGGATCGCGAAGCGGAAGAACGCCTGTTGCCGCTTGCGGCGGAGAAGGGAATCGGCGTCATCGTCAATCGTCCGTTTCAGGGAGGCGCGCTTACGGAAGCGCTCGAGGCCGAGCCCGTTCCGGGCTGGGCGGCCGAGATCGATTGCCGTAATTGGCCGCAGATCCTGTTGAAATATATCGTCTCGCATCCTGCCGTGACTTGCGCCATCCCGGCGACCTCCAAGGTCGAGCACGTGGCTGAGAACATGGGAGCCTGCACAGGTCGGTTGCCTGACCCGGCATTCCGGAAACGCATCGCGTCGCATATCGCGGAAATCTGATGACTGATTGGCTCGACTACACGCCCCGGGATTTTCTCCTGTTCTCGCCGGAAACCTACTATCGGCTGTTCGCGCTTCACAACGAGGCGGTGTGGCCAGCGCATCTCTATGTCGCCGCGCTGGTGACCGCGATCCTTGTGCTCTCGCAGCGCGGCAGCGTGGACGCAGGCCGGCTGATCGCCGCGATCCTCGGCGCCGTTTGGCTTTGGGTTGCCTGGGCGTTTCACTACGAGCGGTTCGCGACGATCCATCTGGGCGCGCCCTGGTATGCGGCCGCCTTCGCTCTCCAGGGATTCCTGCTGCTGCTCATTGGGTTTTTCGGCCGTCGTCTAGTCGTTTCGCCGGATCGCAATGCGCCGCAGCTCATCGGCTATACGCTCTTCCTGTTTGCGATTTTCATTCAGCCGCTCGCCAGCCTGTTGCTCGGCCGCGACCTGTTTCAATCCGAGATGTTCGGCATGGCTCCCGATCCGACGGCAATCGGTACTCTGGGGCTTCTCCTGGCCTCAAACCGGAGCCACTGGTTATTGATGATCGTCCCGTTTCTCTGGTGTGCGGTGAGCGGGGTCACGCTCTGGACGATGCAGTCGCCCGAATGGTTCGTCATGCCTGCGGTCGGCGTAGTGGCGGCTGTGTTGCTGTTCTGGAAACCGTTCGCGGCGATGGGGCGGGAGAGACCGTCTACTGTTCTGCGCGATGCCTGACACCCTCCCGCGTGAATATGGTTGCGTAGCTGTCGACCAGCAGTTTCGCACCGTCCGGCGTGAGATGTTCGTTGTTGCGATAGACGATCTCGCCGCCGACGCTGATCGGGCACGTTCGCCCACGATCTGACATTTGGTCCGCATCTGTCCGTGGGCAGAGCACATCGCTGACTTTCACGGAAGCCGCATTGTCGCGTTCCGCTACGGTCGACAGTGCCTGGTTCGCTTGCGCGCTCTGAGACTGGTAGGTCTCCCAGGGAACCGATAGAGCGTTCAGGTTGCGGTCTCCGCCCATGAAGATACGGCGCGCAAGCAGGCTGGGCGCCGAGAATCCGATCTCGGGCGAGTCCTCTACGAAATAGAGTGTCCGGTCCGGATAGCGGCTGACGATCCGGTTGAGGTCCCTCTCGAACACTTTGAGCGTTTCGGACCCGGACGCTTCGCGAGACTGGGCGTCGACACTGAAAATTTTCCGGTCGTCGTTGCTGAATCCGGTCGCCACCCGTCTCCAGAATGCTGCGAGGATGACCGAGCCGATCTCCGGATGCGCTTCGAGATATGACAGCACGGCCGCTTGCAATCGGGGGCAGCGCTCATCTTGTCCTCGTGCCTGGCGGGATTCGATGGCGGGCGGGCAGCCGCCACGCGTGAAAGCTACGCCGGACTGTCCGCTATTGCGGGCGGCAGCTGCGATTGCGGGAAGATACATGTCGGCATGGCTGTCGCCCCAAACCAGGAAGCTTGGCGGCTGTCCCGGCGCGCCGAGGACGCAGACATCATGCTTCTCGTACTGTTCGATATCGCGATTGCTACAGTGGAAAAACGCGTGGCGGTAGCCGCCTTTTTCTGCGACCGCTATCTCCTCAGGCGGCACGCGGCCGGGCAGACCCGCGGTGCCGAAATATGACGACGCCTGCAGCGAGCAGTGACAGCGTTGCAGACGTCGCCGCGACAGGGATGGTCCAGCGCCATTGCTGCGCCCTGCGGCGACGCCACGGCTGCTCGACGAACTTCCAGGATGCTGCGGACAGTGCAAACGCCAGCGCCAAAATGCCCGCGGTTTCAGCGGAGGTCAGTTCGCGGATCGCGATATAGCGCGCCATGACGTAGATCGGCCAATGCCAGAGATAGAGGGAGTAGGAGAGCAGGCCAACCCAGACGACGGGCGGCCAACGCAGCGCTCTGACGAAGATACCGGCTGGATTTCCGCCCGCGACGATGAGCGCGGCCGCGCCGACACAAGGCAGAGAAGCCGCGATACCCGGAAATGGCGTTGCTTCGTCATAGGCGAATACGGCGTAGGCGATCAGACCGACGCCGGCGGCCGCCAGCGCTTCTGCCCATGCTCGTGGCGGTGTCCATACGGGTA
>JBKJVQ010000106.1:0-2643 GCA_046717125.1 Methyloligellaceae bacterium | reverse complement strand
GCGGACCCTTCCCGGATCAAGCTGGCGAAAGCGGCGGGCGGCTGGCCCGGCATCGTCTACTTCCGACTGCATGGCTCGCCGCGCAAGTATTGGTCGCGTTATCCTCGCGAGCGCATTACGCAGTGGGCTGCCAACCTGCAGCGTGTTCCGGCCGGATCGGAGGCCTGGTGCATTTTCGATAACACCGCCAGCGGCGCCGCCATCGAGAACGCATTGGAGATGTTAGGCTTGACGGCCCGATGAACCGACAAGCGGCTGCCGTTCCCGAGTACCAGATCTCCCGGGTCATTGCCGCGTCTGCCGTCGGCACCATGATCGAGTGGTACGACTTCTACATCTTTGGAAGTCTCGCCACCGTCATCTCGCCGCTGTTCTATCCGAAGGGCAACGACACGCTCGCGTTGATTGCCTACCTGTCAACGTTTGCGGTCGGTTTCGTCGTACGCCCGTTCGGCGCGCTGTTCTTCGGGCGCATCGGCGATCTTGTCGGCCGGAAGTACGCGTTCCTCGTCACGCTGCTTGTGATGGGCGGCGCGACCGCGCTCATCGGCGTGCTGCCTACCTACGCGACAATCGGCATCGCCGCGCCGATCATTCTGCTGGTCATCCGCGTCCTCCAGGGGCTCGCCCTCGGCGGCGAGTACGGCGGCGCCGCCGTCTACGTGGCGGAACACGTCCCCGACGGCAAGCGTGGCTTCTACACCAGCTTCATCCAGATCACCGCGACACTCGGCCTGTTCCTGTCGCTGGCCGTGATCCTCCTCGTGCAGAACATGATGTCGGCGGAGGACTTCCGCTCGTGGGGCTGGCGCGTCCCCTTCCTCATCTCGATCGCGCTCGTCGGCATCTCGCTCTACATCCGCCTGCGGATGAAGGAGTCGCCGATCTTCAGCCACATCAAGAGCACGGGCATGGCATCGGCGAAACCGCTGAAGGAGGCCTTCACCGAGCGCGAGAACCTGCGGCGGGTGCTCGTGTCGCTGTTCGGTGCCACTGCGGGTCAGGGAGTCGTCTGGTACACGGGGCAGTTCTACGCGCTCTTCTATCTGCAGGCGATCCTCAACGTCCACGACACGTCCGCGGCGTACATCATCGCGATCGCGCTCGTCCTCGGGATGCCCTTCTTCGTCGTCTTCGGAGCTCTATCGGACCGCATCGGCCGCAAGCGGATCATGATGGCAGGCTGTCTGGTGGCGGCGCTGTCCTATATTCCGATCTACCGGGCGATGCAGGAAGTCGCCGGATCCGGAGTCGTCACCGCGATCTCACAGCGCAACGCCGTCACCGGCGCCGTCAGCCTCATTCCGCAGGCGTCGGTCGGCGGTGTGCTGCAACCCGCCGCGGAAGTGCTGCCGTACACCAGCCTCGCCGAGCTGCTTGCCAATCCGATCGCCTGGAAACTCATCATGCTCGTGTTCATCCAGGTCATCTTCGTGACGATGGTCTACGGACCGATTGCCGCATATCTCGTCGAGGCATTCCCGGCAAGGATCCGGTACACAGCGCTCTCGCTGCCGTACCATATCGGCAACGGTGTCTTCGGCGGGCTGCTTCCGCTCATCGGCCTGAGCGTGATCGCGAAAACGGGCAACATCTACGCTGGTCTCTACTATCCGATCGCGGTCGCGTCGTTGACGTTCGTCGTCGGTTCGCTGCTGCTCAAAGAGACGCACAGCGTGCTGATCTGGGACGAGGTGGAGAAGCCCACGGGGTAGCGATGAACCTCGGCTGTTGACACTGCTCATTATACTGAGTAAATTTACTCAACGTAATGAGCACGACCGGAACCCAGGCGTTTCAGCGGCATCAAGCTGACACCCTCGCGATCAGACTGCGCGAGCCCCGCCGATTCATGCAGGTCGTCACGGGTGCGCGCCAGGTCGGCAAGACCACCCTGGTCGGCCAGGTACTGGATCGCGTCGATTCTCCCAACGTCTTCGTCTCCGCTGATGAACCGACCCTCGGCGATGCCGCCTGGCTCGCCGCGCAGTGGGAGCGCGCGCGGATCGCTGCGGCCGACGGGGGAAGAGCGGGAGCGGTCCTCGTTCTCGACGAGTTGCAGAAGATTCCAGCCTGGTCAGAGACCGTGAAGCGTCTCTGGGACGAGGACTCACGCGCTCGTCGTCCTCTCAGAGTGGTTCTGCTCGGCTCAGCGCCCCTGTTGATGCAGCAAGGGCTCACCGAAAGCCTGGCGGGCCGGTTCGAGGTCCTGCACCTGCCGCACTGGTCATTCGCCGAGATGCACGCCGCCTTCGGCTTTTCTCTGGGGGAGTACCTGTACTTCGGCGGCTATCCCGGGGCCGCGCCCCTCATCAAAGACCCGCAGCGTTGGAAGCGCTACTTGCTGGATGCCCTCATCGAGACAACGATTGCCCGGGATGTTCTCTTGATGACGCGGGTTGACAAGCCTGCACTCCTGCGACGGCTCTTCGAGCTCGGTTGCCGCTATTCCGGCCAAATCCTGTCGTACACCAGGATGCTCGGACAATTGCAGGACGCGGGCAACACCACGACGCTCGCGCACTACCTCGAGCTCCTCGCAGGCGCTGGAATGCTCACGGGGCTGCAGAAGTACGCCGGCAAGGCCGTGCGTCAGCGTGGCTCGAGCCCCAAGCTGCAGGTGTTGAACACGGCGCTCATGAC
>JBKJVQ010000105.1:0-6793 GCA_046717125.1 Methyloligellaceae bacterium | reverse complement strand
GGCGCGTCCGGCTTGCGCGCCTTGAACGGCCTGATCTTCTTCTTCACCGCGTAGTTCCACGACACGTCGGTCACCAGGTCGCGGATCGGGGGGAACGCTTTCATCGGTTCCACGGTGACGGGCTCGTCGAGCGGCAGATCGTTGAGCCGCGTCATGCACATGAGCCGCGGCTTCCCGTTGATCTCGGCGGAGCACGAGCCACACTTCCCTGCCTTGCAGTTCCAGCGGCATGCGAGGTCGCCGGCCTGCGTCGCCTGGATCTGGTGGATCGCGTCGAGGACCACCATCCCGGGGACCACGTCTGCCGTGTAGTCGTGGAATTGACCGCCGCTCGCGCCGCGCCAGACTCTGAAAGTCGCCTGCTTCATCGCTCCCGGCTCCATGTTCGTAGTCCAGCCCTTCAGGGCTACCTACTTATTCTCCTCAATAACCTGCTTCAGCTCCGGCGGCATCTCCGCCAGCGGCACGCGCTGCAGCTCCATGGACCCCGCGGCCGTCTTGCGCACCACCATGTTCACCTTCCCGAACTCTGGCCCCTTCTCCGGATAATCCTCGCGGAAGTGGCCGCCACGGCTCTCGCGGCGCTCGATCGCGCACCGCGCGATGGCTTCCGACACGGTCAGCAGGTGCCGCAGATCCAGCGCGGTATGCCATCCGGGGTTGTATTCACGATGACCGTGGACGGCGGCCGTCGCCGCGCGCGTGCTCAGCTTCTCGACGACCCCCAGTGCCGTCACCATTTCGTTCTCCTGGCGAACGATCCCCACGAGCTCCTGCATCGCACCCTGCAGTTCGTGCTGGATGGTATACGGATTCTCGGAACGTCCGGGCTCGAAGGGCTGCACCGCGAGGTGGGCGGCTTCGTCTGCCTGTGCCAGATCGAATGCAGGTCGCGGATGTTCGCGCGCGTACTGTGCGGCGTATTCCCCCGCGCGTTTTCCGAAGACCAGAAGATCCGAGAGCGAATTGCCGCCAAGGCGGTTGGCGCCGTTGATGCCCGCCGCGCACTCGCCCGCCGCAAACAATCCGGGGACGGTGGACATCTGCGAATCCGCGTCGACCCGCACGCCGCCCATCACGTAGTGGGTCGTCGGACCGACTTCCATCGCTTCCTTCGTGATATCGATGTCGGCGAGCTGCTTGAACTGGTGATACATGCTCGGCAGCTTGCGGCGGATGTGCTCCTCCGAGTTCTGCATCCGCTTCCTGATCCACGCGATATCGAGAAAGACGCCGCCGTGCGGGCTTCCCCGTCCCTCACGGACTTCACGGTTGATGCAGCGCGCGACGTGATCGCGGGTCAGCAGCTCGGGCGGCCGGCGCGCCGACTTGTCCCCCTGCGTGTAGCGCCATCCCTCGTCCTCGTTGTCCGCCGTCTGGTTGCGATACGGCTCCGGGATGTCGTCGAACATGAAGCGGCGGCCCTCCTTGTTCACGAGGATGCCCCCTTCGCCGCGCACACCCTCGGTGACCAGAATCCCCTGGACGCTCGGCGGCCAGATCATCCCGGTGGGATGGAACTGGATGAACTCCATGTCGATCAGCTCGGCCCCCGAGTGGTACGCGAGCGAGTGGCCGTCGCCGGTGCCTTCCCAGCTGTTGCTCGTGATCCGATACGCACGGCCGAGGCCCCGGGTCGCCAGGATGACCGCGCTGGGGCGGAAGACCTTGAACCGCCCCCGCTCCGGTTCGTAACCAAAAACGCCAGCGATTCTCCCGCCATCCTTCAGCAGCGAGACAACGGTGAACTCCATGTGGACGTCGATGCCGCGATGGACCCCGTGATCCTGCAGCGTCCGGATCATCTCGAGCCCGGTGCGGTCACCGACGTGTGCGAGGCGTGGATAGCGATGCCCGCCGAAGTTCCGCTGCAGAATTCTGCCGTCAGTGGTGCGGTCGAACACCGCCCCCCAGGCTTCCAGCTCGCGCACGCGATCGGGCGCTTCCTTCGCGTGCAGCTCGGCCATCCTCCAGTTGTTCACGTACTGGCCGCCGCGCATCGTGTCGGAGAAATGGACCTTCCAGTTATCACGGTCGTCCACATTCGCGAGCGCCGCGGCGATCCCGCCCTCGGCCATCACCGTGTGCGCCTTACCGAGCAGCGACTTGCAGAGCAGGCCCACCTTCACGCCCCCCGCCGACGCTTCTATGGCGGCGCGCAGGCCCGCACCGCCGGCCCCGACAACCAGCACATCATAGTCGTGTGTCTCGTATTCCATTCAGAAGGAGTCAGCGTCGGCGTTCGAGGTTTGAGCGTTTAGATGAGCCGGACATCGTGCCAGATGCCCATCGAGCAGAGGCGCACGTACAGATCGGAGAGCCCGACGGAGAAAAGGCTCATCCAGGCAAACAGCATGTGGCGTCGGTTCAGGGCGCTCGTGCACGTGTAGCTGGCGGAACAGATGGACGACTTCGAGATTTCGTCCCGTGCGCCGCCAACGAGGTGACGCAACGAGTGGCAGCCGAACGTATATCCGCCGAGCAGGACAACGTTGGCCGCGAGGACCAGTGTGCCGACACCGATGCCGAATCGTGTGCCTCCCTCGGGCGCCGCGAACCACATCGCCTTCCACACGTCGTACGCAAGGACGGCGATGAAGATGAGCGCGATGTACAGGAAGTACCGGTGAATGTTCTGCAGGATCAGCGGGAAGGCGCGCTCACCGAGGTAACGCTTGCGCGGCTCTCCGACCGTGCACGATGGCGGATCCGCCCAGAACGCCTTGTAGTACGCGCCCCTGTAGTAGTAGCAGGTGAAGCGGAAGCCCCCCGGAGCCCAGAGGATCAGGAGTGCCGCGGAAAACGGCAGCGCGCCGGGCCACCAGGCCGGCTGCGGCCCGAACCAGGCGTGCCCCCCTTCCCCGAATAACAGCGGTGAGTAGAAAGGGGACAGGTACGGGCCGGCTTCGTAGTGATTGCCCTGGAACGCCGCCCACGTCGAGTACACCACGAACGCCGACAGCCCGAGAAACGTGACCAGCGGCTGAACCCACCATGCGTCGCGACGCCGTGTCTGTCCGAACCTGCGCTCTACCAGCGGCCATGCGGCCTGAGCCATCAAGTCTCTCCCGGAATCAATTGTGGATCGGCCCGCGGAAATTGCAAAGACGCGGCCGTCAGCATCCGTGTGAATCGTGGGTGGTGTCTGTGGCGAACATATCGACGCCGGCTCCGGATTGCAAGCGCCGCCGTCTGGGTGCCCTGAACGCTATGTCCAGTACGGGGTGCCCGGCGGTTCCCTGAGGACGACGTCCTGTAGAAACGCGATGGCCTTCTTCAGCCCTTCGGCGCCCGACATCAGGCTGTCCTCGTGCTCGATGCTGAGCACGTGATCGTAGCCCGCGAGCCGGAGCGTGCTGACGATGTCCTTCCACACGAGGGCGTCGTTGCCGTAGCCGACCGTTCGGAAGATCCAGGAGCGTTCCAGTTCGCGCGTGTAGGGCTTGGCGTCCAGCACGCCGTTGCGCATCACGTTGGCGCGGTTGATCCGGCAGTCCTTCGCGTGCACGTGGTAAATGGCCCCGCTCAGCATGCGGATGGCGGTGACCACGTCGACGCCCTGCCAGAACATGTGGCTCGGGTCGAAATTACACCCGATCACGCGCGGCGCGACATCGCGCAATCGCATCATCGTTTCGGGGTTGTAGACGACGAAATTTGGATGCATCTCGATGGCAACCCGCACCCCTGCGGCACCGCAGGCGCGCGCCGCCTGCTTCCAGTACGGCGTCACCCGCTCCTTCCACTGCCATTCGAGGTTTTTCGAGAACTCGGGCGGCCATGGGGAGACGATCCAGTTGGGCTCCGCTGCCCGGGGGCCGCCGCCGGGGCAGCCGCTGAACGTGATGACCGTGTCGACATCGAGCCGGCGAGCGAGCTCGATCGTCTGCAGGAACGTGTCGTGGTGCGCGCGCGCAATGCGCCGCTGCGGGTGGAGCGGGTTGCCGTGGCAGCTCAATGCGCTGATCACGAGCCCCCGACGGTGCACGGCTTCACGAAACGCCTTGAGCCGGCGTTCGCTCTTCAATAACGCCGCGGGATCACAGTGCGCCTTGCCCGGATAGGCGCCCGTGCCGATCTCCACGGCTTCGACGCCCAGCTCGACCAGGTAATCGAGCGTCTGTTCGAAGGGCTTGTCGCCGAACAACACCGCAAATACGCCAATTTTCATCGTGCTTTGCCTGCGACTAGACCGCGACCCAGCGCTTCGTCCGCGCCGCCTTTTCGATCGCGCTCAGCACGCGCTGGTTGCGGACGCCATCGATGAAGTTCGGCTCGGGGAGGGTGCCGCTCGCGATCGCCTCCATCAGGTCGAACACCGTGTGCGTGAACGTGTGCTCGTAGCCGAGGATGTGACCCGGCGGCCACCAGGCTTTCAGGAACGGGTGATTCGTATCCGTGACGAGAATGCGGCGGAATCCGCGCAGCGCCTGGGGGTCCGACTCGAAGTAGACCTCGAGCTCGTTCATCCGTTCCAGGTCGAATGCGACGCTGCCGCGGCTTCCATTAATTTCGAATCGATTGTGATTCTTGCGGCCCGGAGCCATGCGGGTGGCCTCGATCGTCCCCATCGCCCCGTTCTCGAACCGCACGAGCGCCGTGACCGCATCGTCAACGGTGACGGGTCCAGTTCTCCCGGGCACGTGCGGCAGCGGCCGCCGGCGCACGAACGTGGTCATGTGCCCCGCGACCTCGGAAATCTCTCCCACGAGAAATCTCGCAAGATCGACAGAGTGGGACCCAAGATCGCCGAGTGCTCCGGAGCCGGCCTTCGCCTTGTCGAGCCGCCAGGTGCGCGGACGCGCCGGGTCCGTGAGCCACTCCTGAAGATAGGTGCCGCGGTAGTGGCGGATTTCGCCGAGCTCGCCGCCGGCGATCAGTTGCCTGGCCAGCATGACCGCCGGCGCGCGGCGATAGTTGTGACAGAGCATGTGCAGCACGCCAGCCTTTTTCACCGCCGCCAGCATCCGCTCTGCCTCGGAGACGCTGTTGGCGAGCGGTTTTTCGCAGAACACGACCTTGCCTGCGCGCGCCGAAGCAATCGCAATCTTCGCGTGTGAATCGCCGGGCGTCGCGATGTCGACGAGGTCGACGTCCGGACGGGCCACGACCGCCTCCCAGTCGGTTGATGCCTCGTCCCACCCGAGCCGGCGTGCAGCCTCTTCGACGCCGCCACGGGTCCGGCCGCAAAGCACCTTCATCCGCGGGCGCACGCGCGGCGCGAAGAACGGCACCACCTGCCGGTACGCGTTCGAGTGGGCCCGCCCCATGAACGCATAGCCGATCAGCGCGACGTTGACCTCCCTCACGCGCAAATCACTTCCTGACTGGCGGCTTCCGTCGCGGCGTCTTGTTGAAGGACCGCGCCAGCTTCGCCAGCTCCAGGATCTCCGCCTTGGTGAAGCGGTCTTTTGCCGGCAGCATCGCGGTGCCAGGAATCCCGTCGCTGATCGTCTTGGCGATCGCCGGGACGGTCGAGCCGTGCTTCCATTTCCCAGTGGTCAGGTCGGTGTTCGGCAGAACGCCCTTGCCCTCCGGGCCGTGACAGGCCAGGCAGATCATGCGGTAATTCTCCTGCGCCTTCGCCGCCGCCGCCGGTTTCGTTCCGGGCTTCGGCGCCTGCTGCGCGGCGGCGCCCGCAGGGAACAGCGCAGCCGCGAGCAGCAGCGTGAAGATAATTTTTCCGGTCATGTCAGCGTCCCCGCTATCGCCCGGGGCCGGTGATGGGAGTGACGACCAGCTTTCGTAACCAAACGCGACCGTGATCCCCCTGGATCATGATCGGGCCCGGAGCGGTCTCATCCGAGTCAAGGGCGCCGCCAGTGATTGCCTGAATCGGCGCATTGTCGTGTACTTTCTGACCGTTCAGCGTCACCGTCACGCGATTTCCCAGGAGCGTCGCCTGGACGACCTGCCATTCTCCGGGCGCCCTGCTCGCGTTGACCCGCGGCGGTGTCCAGGCGTAAAGCGCCATGTGTCCGTGGCTTTCGGGTGCTTTGCCGAAGTCATCGAGGACCTGCAGCTCGTATCTACCTCGGAGGTAGATGCCGCTGTTGCTGTCCTTCTCGAGCTTGTATTCCGCATCGAGGCGGAAGTCCCTGAACTTTTCCTTCGAAATGAGATTGTTCGCCTTCGGCTCGTTGCTCATCATGTCGTCGGCAACCGCCCAGCCCGACGGGCGGTTCTTGTGCTGCAGTTCCCAGGTATCGAGCGAGCGCCCGTCGAACAGCAGGACGGGCGTACCGAAGGTGTGCGGCGCATTGGCATCGGCGGCGGGCCATGCGGGCGGCCGCGTGCCGACCCACTCGACGGTACGATTGCCATGTACCGAGCGCCCCACGAGCTGGCCGTCCTGCAGTCGCGCGCGGAATTCGGGACCCGGCTTGTCGGGCGGTCCGGCAAGTCGAAATATCAGCTCGCCGTTCTCGACCCTGACGTCCGGGAGCGGGACGGGGCTTCCCCCCCTGTTCAGGAACAGCCCCTTGAACGTCCCGCCCTCTTCAGTGATCTGGAGCCAGTACACGTGGTCGGCGTGTTCCCCTGTGCCGCTGAGGTTCCAGCGACCTGTGAAGGGACTCTGACCGGCGACACTGTCGACTGTCCACAGTAGCGCGCACGCCGCCACGACAAGTTTCATCACGCTCATCTCAAACCTCCGGCGCCAGAATTTCATCAGCGCGTATTATACGGAGGCATCTTGAGATCTGCCGCGGACGAGTCTGTTACTCT
This sequence comes from Methyloligellaceae bacterium, assembly GCA_046717125.1. GTDB lineage: Bacteria > Pseudomonadota > Alphaproteobacteria > Rhizobiales > Methyloligellaceae > JBKJVQ01. Next base: position 64 of record JBKJVQ010000105.1, on the reverse strand, counting down.
ACGACTCGGCGCACCTGCAGGAGGGCATCCGTGTCCGATCCAATCATTCCGACCACGCCTGCCG
>JBKJVQ010000104.1:0-28243 GCA_046717125.1 Methyloligellaceae bacterium | reverse complement strand
CGCTGATGCTGGTCGAGGTCGCCATGCAGCGCGCCGACATTGAAGCCGTGCCGGGCAAGGCTGCGGTGCACGATCCCCACATCGCGCTTGCGGTTACAAAAGATGATGCCGCTCTTCACCGATTGTTCGCGCATCAGATCGCGCAATGCCGCGCGCTTCGACTTGGGATCGCTATCGGTCCATTTGAGCCGCTGCGTGATGGTGGAAGCGGCAGTCGCGGAGGGTGAGACTTCGACCCGTTCCGGGCAATGCAGGAAATTGTCGACCAGTCGCTGGATCTCCGGGGGCATGGTCGCCGAGAAGAACAGCGTCTGCCGGGTGAAGGGCAGGAGCTTACAGATGCGCTCGATATCGGGGATGAAACCCATATCCAGCATGCGATCTGCTTCGTCCACGACGAAAATCTCGATCCCGTTCAGCATAAGCTTGCCGCGCTGGAAATGGTCGAGAAGCCGTCCGGGCGTCGCGATCACGATGTCCGCGCCACGATCGAGCTTCCTGTCCTGGTCGTCGAACGACACGCCTCCGATCAGGAGCGCGACCGTGAGGCGGTGGCTCCTCCCGAGCGTTTCGAACTGTTCGGCGACCTGCGCCGCGAGTTCGCGTGTTGGCTCAAGAATGAGGGAGCGTGGCATGCGCGCTCGCGCGCGTCCGCGTTCGAGCCGGGTCAGCATGGGCAGCACGAATGCGCCTGTCTTGCCGGTGCCAGTCTGCGCAATACCGAGCACGTCGCGTCCCGCGACTGCCACCGGTATGGCCTTGGCTTGGATTGGGGTAGGGACGGTGTAGCCCGCTGCCTCGACGGCAGAGAGTACCTTCTGGCTTAGTCCGAGTTCTGAGAAGTTCATTAGATCCTGGTTTTCACCGGCACCCCGTGGGCGGCGGATTGTTCGATGGTGCGCAAGCCGATCGACGGGTCATGGCGCGATCGAGCATAATGCCGAAAATTGTGCAGCGGTTTTCGGACAACATCATGCTCAAACTTAGAATCCGGTCACGTTCATGACTTCAGGATCGATTGAATCCGAAGTCATCGTGATCCAGGCCGCATGGGACGCGCTTCTTGATGCGATCGTGCGGGTCCCTCGACACGTCAGATAGGACCGGTACGGCCAATTTGCAAGAATAAATGGGGAGTTCGATGGTCGCACGACTCCATGCCCGACGCCGCACCACCAGAATCTTGTCGAATCGTCTGCTGCAAACCGCGCGCCGCGCTATTTCTTGACGATTTCGTACTTGCCGGGCTCGGTCAGCCGGATGCTGATGGAAATGTCCTTGTCCTCGATCGGATCGTACGAACTGACGACGAGCGTGGCCTCGTTGTCCTTTTCCGTCTCGAGCGTGACGAACGCGCCCTGAAGCTGCTGATCGTTCACTTCCTTGATGGCGATTGTCTCGATCACCGTCGGATCGGGTTTATTTTCTTCAAGCTGCAGCCACTGCACGACAACTTCGGAATGCGACGATTCTCCGGACGGAACGACAAGCGACATGACGCGATAGACGCCGCTCTGCTCGCCCTTCGTCCACGCGCCGCCCGACGTCGCTTCCGACAGATGGGTGGGCACGCTCTTGGCGATGTCGAGCGCCTGGGAAAGCGCGGGACCGGTGGCGACGACTGCCATCGAAGCGATGGCGAAGGCCGAAAACAGCAACGTACGAGCAAACATGGGGTCCCCCCGGTGGCGACACTGCACAGCGCTTCTATTATAGGATTGGAAACGCATGCAACAGGCCGAAAAGAAAGGTGCACCAATGTTGGGACCCTCGGAGAGGGTGCAAAGATCCGCCATTGCGCCCGTCGCATTGCATCCTCCGGTCATATTTCTCGGCGCGCTTGTGCTCGGATGCGTGCTCGCTGTTCTTTTCCCCCTCGGTCCGGGATTCGCGCGTGCATCCTCGGCCGCATTCATGGCGGGGGGCGGCCTGACGCTCGCGGGCCTTTTCATCTCGCTGTGGGCCGTACGGGACATTCTGAACGCGGGGAGCCATGTTCCGACCTGGCAGCCAACAACGGCGATCGTCACAGGAGGCGCATACGGGCTCAGCCGCAATCCGATCTATATCGCCATGCTGGTGATTTTTCTCGGTCTCGCCATCGCGCTGACCAATCTTTGGATGGTGCTGCTTCTCCCCATAATGGCCTGGGCGCTTCACCACGCAGTGGTCAAGCCCGAGGAAGCTTACCTCGCCGACCGCTTTGGCGCGGCATACGAGGATTACCGGCGGCACGTGCCGCGGTGGGTTTGAAGCGTCAGCATTCCGGGTGGCGTTCCTGGCCCCCCGGCTAAGCCGCCTTCCACTTGATTGAGCAGCCTATTGACGGGATCTGCTCGCGGGGGCCCTGACCCGTCTCCGCCACCTCGCGCATTGCCTCGAACAGGTCGCGGCGCAGATCGCCGGGGCCCGCTTCTTTGCGGCTGGCATCGAGACGGCCGCGATATTGCAACTCAAGGTCTTTGTTGAAGCCGAAAAAATCCGGCGTGCAGGCGGCGTCGTAGGCGCGCGCCACCTCCTGGCTCTCGTCGTAAAGATAGTGAAACGTGAAGCCGTGTTTCTCGGCGAACAACTTCATGTTCTCGAACGAATCGTCGGGGTGCGTGGTTACATCGTTCGAGCTGATCGCGACCGCCCGAACGCCCAGCCCCTGCAACGCGTTGGCGTCGCGCACGATGCGATCGATCACGGCCTGCACGTACGGGCAGTGGTTACAGATGAACATGATGAGCGTGCCCGCATCGCCGTTCAGCTCCGAGAGCGAATGGGTGCGGCCGTCGACGCCGGGTAGGGTGAAGTCGGGGGCCTTCCAGCCGAAGTCGCATACGGGAGTCTGTTCCGCCATGATCGCCTGTTCTTCCTCTGCTTCTGCGCTTTCTATTGACCACTAACGCGACACGGCTCGGATTGGAACGTGCGAACGCGATATGAGCGAGGGTCCGCAGAAATGTCATCTCGCTCCGCTAGTTTCGGAGCATGAACCGCGACCTCTATTCCAACCGCGCCGAGGCCTACGAGGCGCATGACGATATTCCGCGCAGCCCCGACGATGCTGAGACGATCGGCGATGTGATCCTCCGGCGCTACACACGCCGTGGCGTGATATCGGGCGGGATCGGCGTCGCGGCTGTGACCGCGCTGTTCGGTCCCGGCAGCGCGCGCGCGCATCCCGCACAGGCGGCAGGATTTGATGCGCCGTCGTTCTCGTTCGACGAGGTGACGGCCCCGATCGACGGCCGGCACCACCTTGCGCCTGGATATGACGCGTATGTCCTGCTGCGCTGGGGCGATCCGGTGTTTTCGGATTCCCCACCGTTCGATCCGCGCAATCAGTCCGCGGCCAGCCAGCTCCGGCAGTTCGGCTACAACAACGATTATCTCGGCTTGGTACCGCTGGACGACAGCGGGACGCGCGCGCTGCTCTGCGTGAACCATGAATATACGAACGAGGAGGTGATGTTCCCGGGCGTCGGCCGGCACGACGATTTCAGCTTTCCCGGCATCACGCCCGAGATGGTGGATATCGAAATGGCCGCGCATGGCGGGACCATTATCGAGATCAGGCGCGATGGCGATCAATGGCGCACCGTGCTGGACAGCCCCTACAATCGCCGCATCTCCTCCAGTGAAACGAAGATGGCCGTCGACGGTCCTGCTTCCGGTGACGCGCGGCTCCGGACAAACGCCGATCCGGACGGGCGCACGATAATCGGTACACTGAACAACTGCGCCGGCGGCATGACGCCGTGGGGCACGTGGCTGATGGCCGAGGAAAATTTCCACGGCTATTTCTGGACCGACGCGCGCGGCGAGGACGGCAAGCCCCCCAAGGGCCTAGGGGGCGATCAGGCCGCCTCCTACGGCCGATACGACGTTCCTGCCCTGTGGCAGGCCTGGGGCATGTTCCGTGAGCGCTTCAATGTCGACAAGGAGCCCAACGAGCCCAACCGCTTCGGCTGGATCGTCGAGGTCGATCCGCTCGATGCGTCGTCCGTGCCGGTCAAGCACACGGCCCTGGGACGGTTCCGTCACGAAGGCGCCGAGCCGATCCTGAACGGTGACGGCCGCGTCGTCGTCTATTCCGGCGACGACGCGAAATACGATTATGTCTATCGCTTTGTCTCGTCCGGGAGATACGACCCTAACGACCGGCGCGCGAACATGGCGCTTCTCTCGGAAGGCACGCTGTCTGTTGCGCGCTTCGACGACGACGGCAGCGTGACGTGGCTCCCGTTGATATACGGACAGGGCCCATTGACGGAGGCGCGCGGCTTTCGCAGCCAGGCCGATGTCCTGATCGACGCGCGGCTTGCGGCCGATGAGTTCCACGCGACGCGCATGGACCGGCCCGAGGACGTGCAGCCGAACCCCAAGACCGGCAAGGTTTACGTCATCCTCACGAATAACGAAGACCGGAAGCCGGACGAGGAATCGGCCGCCAATCCGCGGCCTGCAAATCTGTTCGGCCATATCGTCGAGATGACGCCGCCAGACGGCAACCACGCGGCCGAGCGCTTTACGTGGGACATGCTGCTGAAATGCGGCGACCCATCCGTCGCGGACGTCGGCGCGCTCTGGCATGCGGACCAGTCGCAGCACGGCTGGTTCGCATGCCCCGACAATTGCGCGTTCGACGCCGAGGGCCGGCTCTGGATCTCGACCGATCAGGGCAAGGGGTGGCCGAAGACAGGCCGCGCCGATGGACTCTTCGCCGTGTCGACGGAAGGGGACGAACGGCGGCTGTCGCGATGCTTCTTCCGCGCACCGGTCGGCGCGGAGGTGTGCGGACCATGCTTCTCGAGGGACGGCGAAACGCTGTTCCTCGCCGTGCAGCATCCCGGCACCGACGGGACGAAGAACTTCAAGGGATTCGAACGCGAGTCCACTTTCGAAGACCCCGCGACGCGCTGGCCCGACTTCGATCCGAACCTGCCGCCCCGCCCCGCCATTTTGGCGATCACAAGGACCGGTGGCGGCCGGATCGGGTAGGTTTCGCACGATTGCAACGTCCTGCGGCGTCAATCGTTATATCGACGCCACATGGAGCGGCGAGATCATGAGCGACCCGAAAAAGACGGACCGAGAGTCCAAGCCTGAATGCGACGAAACTGTCGACGAGGCGTCGCGCGAGAGCTTTCCTGCGAGCGATCCGCCCTCGTTCGCAACGCCCCACCCGGCCAATGATGCGCCGCCGGAGGCGACGAAACCTCCGAAGAAACCCGCCGACTGACGCCTCTGCGGCATCCCCCGCGCCTTGTCAGCGCCCTCAAGCCGTGTCACCCCCTTGCAGGGGCTCTTTCCGTTCGATTCGACCAGCGGCGCTTATGGCATCTCCTCGCGATCTCTTCGCCAAGCTCGACGCCGAATATGAAGCGCCCGTGCGCAAGCCGTCGTCGAAAGCGGCCGGGAAGCGCGACGCGAGCGAGCGAACCTATACCGCCGCCGATATCGAGGTTCTGGAGGGATTGGAGCCTGTCCGCCGCCGGCCCGGCATGTATATCGGCGGGACGGACGAGAAGGCGCTCCACCATCTCTTCGCCGAGGTGCTCGACAATGCCATGGACGAGGCGGTCGCCGGCCACGCTAACCGCATTGAGGTCTCGTTCGAGGAAGACGGATGGCTGACCGTCACGGACAACGGTCGCGGTATTCCCGTCGATCCGCACCCAAAATTCAAATCGAAATCCGCGCTCGAAGTCATCATGACGACGCTGCATGCGGGCGGAAAGTTCGACTCCAAGGTCTACGAGACGTCCGGCGGCCTGCACGGCGTCGGCGTGTCCGTGGTCAACGCGCTTTCCGAGGGGCTGGAAGTCGAGGTTGCGCGCGGTCAGCAACTCTATCGTCAGTCCTATTCGCGCGGGCTGCCGACGAGCCCGCTTGAGAAGCTGGGCAGCATCAAGAACCGGCGCGGTACGAAAGTGCGCTTCCGGCCGGACGCGAAGATTTTCGGCAAGGAAGCCGCGTTCAAGCCCGCGCGCCTGATGCGCATGGCGCGGTCGAAGGCCTATCTCTTCGGCGGCGTGGAAATCCGCTGGTCCTGCGCGCCGTCTTTGATCCATGACGACGACACGCCGCCCGAAGCGACTTTCCATTTCCCCGGCGGGCTGAAGGATTTTCTCGAGAGCCGGATCGAGGGCGAGGACAGGGTCACGCGCGACATCTTCTTCGGCCGCGCCGACAATATCGGCCAGCGCGGCTCGGCAGAATGGGCGATTGCCTGGATCGGCAGCGCGGACGGGTTCGTCAATTCCTACTGCAACACGATCCCCACCCACGACGGCGGAACGCACGAGGCGGGCCTGCGCGCGGCGCTGCTGAAATCCATGCGCGGCTATGGCGAGCTCAAATCCGAGAAGCGCGCCGCGCAGATCACGGCCGAGGACGTCACCGCGTCGGCCTGTGCGCTTCTCTCCGTGTTCATCCGCGAGCCGGAATTTCAGGGCCAGACCAAGGACCGGCTGGCGAGTCCCGAAGCCCAGCGCATCGTCGAGAACACACTGCGCGACGCGTTCGATCACTGGCTCACGGGCAATCCGGGACAGGCCAACAAGCTGCTCGACTGGACCATCGAGCGCGCCGAGGAACGCTTACGCCGGCGCAAGGAAAAAGAAGTCAGCCGGCAGACGGCCGTGCGCAAGCTGCGCCTGCCCGGGAAGCTCGCCGATTGTTCGTCCACGAACCTTGCCTCGACCGAGATTTTCCTGGTCGAGGGCGACTCCGCCGGCGGGTCAGCGAAGCAGGCGCGGGACCGCGCGACTCAGGCCGTGCTCCCTTTGCGCGGGAAGATCCTCAACGTCGCCAACGCGAGCTCGACCAAGCTCGCCGACAACCAGCTCATCTCCGACCTTGTGCTGGCGCTCGGCTGCGGTACGGGCGCGCGCTACCGGCAGGAGGATTTGCGCTACGGCAAAGTTGTCATCATGTGCGACGCCGATGTCGACGGCGCGCATATCGCTTCGCTGCTGATCACGTTCTTTTTCCGCGAGATGCGCCCCTTGATCGAAGCCGGTCATCTCTATCTCGCTGTCCCGCCTCTCTACCGCCTCGCACAGGGCGCGGAGGTGCGCTACGCGCGCGACGATGCGCATAAAGCGGAAATCCTGGCGAAAGAGCTGAACGGGCGCAGCAAGGTGGAAGTGAGCCGATTCAAAGGGCTGGGAGAGATGCTACCCAGACAGCTCAAGGAAACGACGATGGACCCAAGCGTGCGCACGTTGCTCCGCATCGAGATCGTTGATGATCTCGACGGTGCGACAGCAGACGTCATCGAACGCCTCATGGGCGCGAAAGCGGAGTCGCGCTTCCGCTTCATCCAGGAACCCGCGGAATTCGCCAGCAGCGACGCACTGGATATTTGAGGCGCCTCCGAGCGCAGGTCGGCAATCCATACACCCAGGCAAATCAACGTTACTCCCGAACCGTAAGGGCCAATTCCAAACACGGTCCTCCGCCGTCGCGATCAGCTCGAACGACGTGACCACCCATCCCGATGACAGCTTCGACAACATGAAGCTGTTTGCCGAGAAGCATAGCTTCACGTTTCCTATAAGTACGACGAGAGCCAGGATGTGGCGCGCGCCTAAGATGCCGCCTGCACGCCGGACTTCTTCGGCTTCCACACCGGTCCAGGCGATTTGCGATGCGCGCCGCGGTCGCTTGATTGCGACGTGATCACGCCAGCCCAATCTCGCAGCCGATGAGGCTTCGGGTCGCCTGCTCAATCATCCCGAAGGCGGCGTGACGCCAAGCTGCTGGTACATGCCGAATTTGTCGAACAGCTCCCACTCTTCGGCGACGCGCCCGTCCTCGAAGCGGTAGATGATGGTGGACGCGAGTCGGACCCGGCGGCCGGTCGCCGCTATGTCGCCAAGCGATCCGGTGTGTGTGGCATGCAGGACCGCCCGCGCCACGACGCGATCATCGGCGGCGACCAGGTCTTCGATGTGCACCATGCGATCCGAAACCGCGGCCTCGAAACTGGCATTGCGCGCCATGTATGTCGCATGGTCGACAGCGGGACCGTCCCTCGTGATGTCGTGGCAGCGATAGAAGGGACCATGCACATCGTCCGCAAAAGCGGTGTCGTTTTCGTTGAACACACGCTGGTAGAAATCCCGGATAAGCGCGGCATTGGCTTGAGGATTCACGACGTCCACGGATCGTACGATCCGAAGTTCCAGACATGGCCTTCCATTCTTGCGCCGGCCATTTGCATCTCTCCCTTCACGTTCATTCACCCCTCGCTAACCAACTTTCTTCGCGGTTCGTTCATCCCGTTTCGCCAAAATCGGGCGGGTGAGGGAAAGGCGATGGGTCTCGTTCTGCGTTACGCGCTCCTCGTGGCGCTGCTGATCGTATCGGTGTTGGCGTTTTTCGGCGCGACCGTGGTAACAGGCGAGCGCATGCTCGTCGACGTCGGCACGGCGGGCGCAAATCGGAATGTCGGCTTCTGGGTCGTGATGGCGATGGGGGCAGGGGTCGCCGTCTCGCTCGGGCGAAGCTTTCTGTCGGAAGTGCCCGGCGCCATTATCGATCTCTGGCACGACAATAAGGACCGGGTCTTCACGCTGGCTCTAGGCGCGATCGTCTGCGGGGTGTTTTTCCTCAGCTGCGCCGGAAGCGCAAGGGGCGCCCCGCGCTCCCCGCGGCCGCCCCTTCCCACGCACGGCCCCCCGGCCGCTAAACAGCTAGACGCTGTAATACATGTCGAACTCGATCGGATGCGGCATCATATCGAACCGCATCACTTCTTCCATCTTCAGTTCGAGATAGGCGTCGATCTGGTCGTCCGTGAAGACGGCGCCCTTTTTCAGGAACTCGCGATCCGCATCAAGGCTTTCGCACGCCTCGCGCAGCGATCCGCACACGGTCGGAATCTGCTCGAGTTCCTCCGGCGGCAGATCGTAGAGGTTCTTGTCCATCGCCGGTCCCGGATCGAGCTTGTTCTCGATTCCGTCGAGGCCGGCCATGAGCATGGCCGCGAAGGCGAGGTAGGGGTTCGCGCCGGGATCAGGGAACCTCACCTCGACGCGCTTGCCCTTCGGCGAAGCCGAATGCGGAATGCGGCACGAGGCCGACCGGTTGCGCACCGAATAGGCGAGCAGCACGGGAGCTTCGTAGCCCGGCACCAGCCGCTTGTACGAGTTGGTCAGCGGATTGGTGAAAGCGTTCAGCGACTTGGCGTGCTTCAGGATGCCGCCGATATACCACAGGCATTCCTGCGACAGGTCCGCATACTGATTACCGGCGAAGACTGGCTTGCCGTCCTTCCAGATCGACTGGTGGACATGCATGCCGGAGCCGTTGTCGCCGAAGACGGGCTTGGGCATGAAGCAGGCGGACTTGCCGTAGGCCTGCGCCACGTTATGGATCGCGTATTTGTAGAGCTGCATCCAGTCGGCGGTGCGCACCAGCGTGTTGAACTTGATGCCGAGTTCGTGCTGCGCGGCCGCCACCTCATGGTGATGCTTCTCGACCTGAACGCCCATCTCAGCCATTACGCTCAGCATTTCCGAGCGGATGTCCTGACCGGAATCGATTGGAGGAACGGGAAAGTACCCGCCCTTGGTCCGGGGCCGATGGCCGAGATTGCCCATCTCGTACTCGGTGCCCATGTTGGTCGGCAGCTCGGTCGAATCGATGCGGTATCCGCAATTGTAGGGATCGGCCGAAAACCGGACGTCGTCGAAGATGAAGAACTCCGCTTCCGGTCCGAAATAGGCGGTGTCGCCAATGCCGAGGGATTGCATGTAGGCCTGCGCCTTGCGCGCCGTTCCACGCGGATCGCGCTCATAGGGCTCGCCGGTCATCGGCTCAAGCACATCGCAAAAGATCGACAGCGTCGACTGGGCGAAGAACGGATCCATATGCGCCGTGTCCGGGTCGGGCATCAGCGTCATGTCGCTTTCGTTGATAACCTTCCAGCCGGCGATCGATGAACCGTCGAACATGAGGCCCTCGGCGAAGGCTTCCTCGTCGATCAGGCTCGAGTCGAACGTGACATGCTGCATCTTTCCGCGCGGATCGGTGAAGCGGAGATCGATATATTTGATCTCTTCGTCCTTGATCCGTTTCAACACACTCGAGGCGTCGGCCATATTTGCTCCCCTGTTGGCTCGATTTTGTCGGCATCATGCGTAGCCGTGGCCGGTCCCGCATGTGACGTGGTTGTTCAGATTGCTTCGTTGCCGGTCTCGCCGGTGCGGATGCGGATCGCTTCCTCGACATTGGTGACGAATATTTTTCCGTCGCCGATACGGCCGGTCTTGGCCGACGCGATGATGGCGTCCACGGCCTTTTCGACCAGATCGTCCCCGAGCACGACCTCGATTTTTACTTTGGGCAGGAAGTCGACGATATATTCCGCGCCCCGGTAGAGTTCCGTATGGCCCTTCTGCCTGCCAAAACCCTTGGCCTCGGTAACGGTTATGCCTTGCAGGCCGATCTCCTGCAGCGCTTCTTTTACCTCGTCGAGTTTGAAGGGCTTGATGATGGCCTCGATTTTCTTCATCGGGCGTTACGCTCCCCCGGGTTGCGGCGATGCCGCTAATATTCGCTTCGGTCCACGCCCTAGCACGCCTCGTGCCAGAGTTTCAGGATTATCCTCCCGACGGGATTCCAGCGACTTCTCATGTCGCCCCGCGGGCTGGCTGCAGTTGAGGCGGAATTGCTGGACGAATTTTAGGCGACCCCGCACAAAAAGCGGGCAGACGCCGATATCGGTGGGACGAGGGACTGAGGTCAAGGCCATACAATGCTCGAACTGTTGACGACGGACGAGATGCGGGAAGCCGATCGGCTCGCAATCCAGGACGGCGTGCCGAGCCTCGTGCTGATGGAAAATGCAGGGCGCGCGGTCGCCGATGAAATCGTGCGCAGATGGCCGTCAGCCGAGCGCATCGCGATCGTTTGCGGGATGGGGAACAATGGCGGCGATGGATTTGTGGCCGCGCGCCACCTCGCAGCAAGCGGGTTCGCGGCCGATGTGATCCTGCTGGGCGATCGGGATGCGCTGAAAGGCGACGCGCGCGCTATGGCCGACCGCTGGGAAGGGCCGGTCGGCTCGGCCGCCGCATTTGACCCGGGCCAGGCCGAATTGATTGTCGATGCGCTGTTCGGGTCGGGACTATCACGCTCAATCGAAGGCGAAGTCGCCCAAATCGTGGATGTGATGAATGCCGCGCCCGTTCCGATCGTGTCGGTGGACGTCCCCAGCGGCATCGACGGCACGACCGGCGCGGCGACCGGCATCGCGGTGCGCGCCGATCTCACCGTGACGTTCTTTCGCGCAAAGCCCGGTCATCTTCTGTTGCCCGGCCGATCCTATTGCGGCGAGGTCTGCGTCAGGCAGATCGGCATCCCGGACGAGGTTCTCGGGCGGATTGCGCCGAACACGTTCCGGAATGCGCCGCCGCTCTGGGCGGCGGACTATCCTATGCCGCTGGCGGACGGACACAAATACAGCCGCGGCCATGCTCTGATCGTCTCGGGTGGCGCGGAGACGACCGGGGCGGCGCGACTGGCGGCGGCCGGTGCTGCGCGCATCGGCGCGGGACTGGTGACCACGGCGATGCCGCCGGATGCGCTGTCCATGTTTGCGGCGCAACCGGCCTCGATCATGACGCGCACGTTCAGGGGCGGGGAGGGATTGGGCGGTCTGCTGGCCGATTCGCGGCGCAACGCGGTCGTGATCGGACCCGGCGCGGGCGTTGGGGAGGAAACACGGGGGAACATTCGTGCGTTGCTGGCGAGTGGTGCAGCCGCCGTTCTCGACGCCGATGCGCTGACATCGTTCGCGGATCGGCCCGACGAGCTGTTCGCGCTCATCCTGTCGCGGGAAGCTCGGGTGGTTCTGACCCCGCATGAGGGTGAATTCGCCAGACTGTTTCCGGATTTGCGCGAGGGCTCGAAGATCGACCGTGCGCGTGGCGCCGCCAAGATGTCAGGCGCGGTAGTCGTGCTGAAGGGCGCGGATACGGTCGTGGCGCGGCCCGATGGCCAAGCGTCCGTCGCCGCCAACGCCCCGGCGTTTCTCGCCACCGCAGGGGCCGGGGACGTTCTGGCCGGGATGATCTGCGGATTGCTTGCCCAGCAAATGCCCGCGTTCGCGGCGGCCTGCGCTGCGGTCTGGATTCACGGCGAGGCCGCGCACGCCTTTGGGCCGGGCCTCATTGCCGACGATCTGCCGGATCGCCTGCCTGACATATTGCGCGCCCTGACCGTGTAGGCGTGAACGGCCGAGGCACTTGCGGTCGCCTCTCGCGATTGAGAATCGCATCGGGTCGGTACGCGTGTTATCGATATCCGCCATGCGTCTAACCATCGCCATTGCCGGTTTTCTGACCGCGTTCTTGCTCGCGAACGCCCTGCCGGCACACGCCCAGAGCGACATGACGAGCCTTCACGCGCGGGCCGGGGTCGCGGCGCTTCTGCGCGGCCAGTACGAGGAGGCGATCGCCTCCTACGAGAAGGCACTGAAGGGCGAAAAGCTCACCGATATCCGCCGGGCCAACATTCACAATGATCTCGGCGTCGCAAAATGGCGGCTGAAGCGGATGCCCGATGCGATCGGGGAGTTCAACAAGGCCGTCCAGCTGTTTCCGGAATTCGCCATCGCCTACAATAATCGCGGCAACGTGCTGATCGATCTGGGACACCCCGAAGAAGCGGTGAAGGATTTCGACCAGGCGGTGGCGCTGTCGCCAAACTATGGCGCGGCCTGGAGCAACCGCGGCAACGCCCAGACGCTGCTGAAGCAGCAGGAAGCCGCGTTCGAAAGCTACCGCAAGGCGGTGGAGCTGCTGCCGACCAATGCCGTCCCCTTCAACGGAAGAGGCAAGGCGCATGCGGAACTTGGCCGTCACAGGGCGGCGCTGAAGGATTATACCCGCGCGCTCGCATTGAATGCCCGATACACGGCGGCTTACGGCAATCGCGGTTCGGTGCTCGAAGCGCTCGACCGTGAGGAAGAGGCGATCGCCGACTTTACGCAGGCGCTCGAATACGAGCCGGAGAATGCGAACCTTCTGCTGGGGCGCGGTCGGGCCTATCTCAAGCATCGCAAGCCCCAATCGGCGGAACGCGATCTCAACACGGCGATCGAGAAGAACCCCGGGCTTGTTGAGGCCTATATAGTCCGCGCCGGAGTCTATCTCGATCAGGGCCGGAGCGAGGCCGCGCTCACCGATATCGACCGAGCGATCACGCTCGCGAACGATAATGGCTTGGCTTACGCACGGCGCGCCGAAATCAGGCTGTCGATGGACATGAACAACGCGGCCGTCGTCGACAGCGACAAGGCGATCAGCCTGTCTCCGGACGATCCGGAAACGCTGCGCGCGCGGGGCAAAGTCATGGAAGCGGTCGGCCGCGACGACGACGCGGTGACTGCGTGGCGCAAGGCTATGGAATTCCAGCCCTCCAACGCCGAGTCGCGCGAAGCGCTGGAGCGGCTGACGGGTGAGGTGCTTCCGGAGCAGGGCGACCCGCTTGCCGCTCCGGTCGAAGGCTGGGTGATCCGCGAGGCGGCTTCCGGCCGCTACGTCGCCACGCATCCGAAATACCGGAAACTGCGAGTCGATCTCGAAATGTACGGGCCGGGCGAGCCGAAAATTCTGGCATGGAGCCAGATGGAGGGAAATCTGAAAACCATCGGGTTGCTGCGCTATCACGCTGGCGCGGTCGGGTCAGACGGGCAGACTCCGCTCGAATATGTGGCGATTGTCGATCTCAACAGGAACACCGTCGTGGCGGTGGAGCCTCATGCCTGGGGCGACCGCGCCGCGCAGTGGGCCTGGCAGGAAGTCGCTGTCGTCGTGACTGATCCGGACGGCGCGGCCAACGAGATCAAGCTGCGTGAGGCGCCTAGGCCGCGGGTCGCCCCGCAGGGACGTGATGGCTGGTTCTTCGACGGACCGCGCGGCGGAGGCGGCGGCCAAGCGCGCAGCCGTCCGCCACGTGGCGGTGGCGGCGGCGGCGGCCGTGGTGGCGGCGGTGGCGGCGGGTTCCTCGATTGGCTGTTCCAGTAATCCGCATGGCCGCGTTCCGTCCGGTCGCATGACCCTTTTCCTCGCCAGCGTGCGCACGCCGAAAGAAGCAGCGATAGCGCTCTGCGCCGGCGCCGACATCATCGACGTGAAGGATCCGGGGACGGGTGCGCTCGGCGCTGCGCCTCTGGTGGACCTTGAGCGCATCGTGCGTGAGGTGGACGGACGCGCTCCGGTCAGCGCGACGATCGGCGACCCGCCGATGCCGGCCAATTCCATAGTCCGCGCCGTGGACGCCCTGTTCGAACGGGGCGCGGATATCGCCAAGATCGGTCTTTCCGGAGATGGTCGTGAATTCGCGCCGATCGCGAGTCAGGCGGCGAGCGGCAGGACCGTCGTAGCGGTGATGTTCGCGGACTTGCCGCTCGACCTTTCGCTGCTGCGGCCTCTGCGCGACGCGGGAGCCGCGGCGGTGATGCTTGACACAGCATCGAAAGGCGGAGGCTCGCTGCTGAACCACAGATCGGCCTCCGAATTGAGGGCGTTCGTATCGGCGGCGAAAGCGGCAGGTCTCAGCTGCGGCATGGCGGGATCGCTGACGCTTGACGATGTGCCGATTGTGCTTGCGATCGGGCCCGAAATCATCGGTTTCCGGGGCGCGCTTTGTCTCGGTGGCGAGAGGAACCGCGCTCTCGATGCCTCCGCCTGCGGGCGCGTAAGGCGCGCGATACCGGAGGGCGGTTCGGCGGCGGCATGCGATCGCTTGCGCGCGGCGGCTCTTGCTCCGATATAATCTCGACCGATCGGAGTAAACCATGGTCGACCACACAACACTCGCCAAAGGCTACATGTCCCGGTCGATGCCGGTTCCTGGAGAGACGCTCGATCGCGTCTTTGTCCGGGACTTCGTGCTCGACGTGGATATCGGCGTGTTCGCCCACGAGCACGGCGTCACGCAGCGCGTGCGCTTCGATGTCGAGATCGAGCTCAAGCACGGTCGGCGCACCACGGTCGACGAGATCGATCACGTCATCTCCTACGACCTGATTGTCGACGGCATCAAAGCGCTGACGAAAGACCGGCACATTAATCTGGTCGAAACGCTGGCGGAGGAGATCGCCGCGCTCTGCCTCCGCGAAACGCGCACCGCACGGGTTCGCGTGCGTGTCGAGAAGCTGGACAAGGAGCCGGGCGCGGTCGGTGTTGAGATAGTCCGCGAAGCCAAAGACGTCGCGGCCGCGCATATCTATCGGTTGTGGGCCGAAAACAGATCCTGACCGCTTCGACTTCGCTTGCGCCTTCGCTGCGGCTGGACCCGCTTGTGGTCAAGCTGGGCGGCGCGGTGATCCGCTCGCCTGAGCTTCCCGCATGGCTCGATGCGATCGTGGAATGCGGCGCGCCCATCGTGATCGTGCCGGGAGGCGGCGCGCTGGCCGACGAGGTGCGCGAGGCGCAGACGCGGCTCGGATTTTCGGACCAGACGGCGCATCGCATGGCGCTGCAGACCATGGATCAGCTCGCCAGTGCCGTCGCTGCCATGCGCGAAGGATTGCGCGTCGTGGAAACCGGCGACGCGCTGGAGGAGGCCCTGAGCGCGAACCATGTTGCTGTCTGGGCTCCCTACGCGATGGTCGCCCACAGGACCGACATCGCCGCGTCCTGGGCGGTCACGTCGGACAGTCTTGCGCTCTGGCTCGCGGCACAGATCGGCGCGTCGGCCTGCTATGTCGTGAAGGCCGCGCCCCGGCCGCCACACGCGACCAGCGCTGCCGAACTCGCGCGGAGCGGCGTCGTGGACGAGGCGTTCCCGGCTTACTTGCGAGACGCGGCGCTGCCGGCCTTTCTGCTAGGCCCGGGCGACCAGGACGCGTTCGCTGCCGCTGTCGCGGAGCAGGGCGTGGCGGGCGCACCCATTGATTTTGCCTGACATCGCGGCCGATAAGAAGGCAGATCGGCCAGACGGAACCGCTATGTCCGACCACATCCTTTTCCTGACGGGACACCTCGCCAAGCCGCGGCTGGAATCCGTGCTCGCCGGCATGCAGGCGCCCGGCTTCGACTGGCGCGTGCACGATATCGGCGTGAAGGTCGCCGCGTTGATGACGGAAGAGATCATCGCGCGCCGCCTGCCGTCTCCTGTCGAGGCGGACCGCGTCATGCTGCCGGGCCGCTGCCGCGCCGACCTCGCGTCGCTGACGCGGAAGTTCAACGTACCGTTCGAACGCGGGCCCGACGAGCTGAAGGACATCCCGAAACATTTCGGCCGCGAGGCGAAGCAGACCGATATGAGCCGGTACGATCTCGACATCTTCGCCGAGATCGTCGACGCCTCGCAGATGACGGTCGCGCAGATCGTGTCGCGGGCGGAGGAATACGTCGAGTCCGGCGCGGATGTCGTCGATCTCGGCTGTCTGCCGGATACGCCGTTCCCGCATCTGGAGGACGCGGTCCGCGCGCTGAAGGATGTCCGCATCAAGGTCTCGGTCGATAGCGCCAATGCCGACGAGCTGCATCGGGGCGGCAAGGCCGGCGCGGATTATCTTCTTAGCCTGAGCGAAGAGACTTTATGGATCGCGGATCAAGTTTCGTCCGTACCCGTCCTGATTCCGGCGCAGCACGGCGATCTGGAGTCGCTTTACCGCGCGATGGACGCGCTCGATGCGAAGGGTAAGCGCTACATCGTCGATCCCGTGCTTGATCCGATCCATTTCGGCTTCATGACGTCGCTCGCGCGCTATCACACGGTGCGGCAGCAACGCCCGGATTGCGAGATGCTGATGGGCACGGGCAATCTCACCGAGCTGACCGACGCGGACTCGGGCGGAGTGACCGCCATGCTGCTCGGTATCTGCTCGGAGCTCGGTATCGGCAACGTGCTGGTCGTGCAGGTCTCGCCGCACACGCGCCGCACGATCGAGGAGCACGATTACGCGCGGCGGCTGATGCATGCCTCGAAGCGCGACAACGACCTGCCGAAGAACTACGGCGACGGGCTGATGGGCCTGCACGACCGCGACCCGTTCCCGAACACGCCGGAGGAGATCGCCGGGCTTGCTTCGGAATTGCGCGACAGGAATTTCCGCATCGAGACGGCGGCGGACGGTATTCATATCTACAGCGCGGCCGGTCACCACGTGGCGCAGGACGCGTTCGAGCTGTTCCCGAAGCTCGGTGTCGAGGACGATGGCGCGCATGCCTTCTATCTCGGCGCGGAGCTTGCCAAGGCGGAGATCGCATGGCGGCTCGGCAAGCGCTTTGCTCAGGACGAGCCGCTCGACTGGGGCGTCGCAGTCGAGAGGGCGGAGGAAGACCGCACGCGGCTGAAAGAGGCTGGACACACGCTGGTTTCGAAGAAGCAGAAGGCGGAGTGATGCCCCTGATAATCGAAACCATCGTCACGACGCTGCGCGAGGACGGATCGCCACATATCGCGCCGCTTGGCCTGATCGAAGACGGAAACGGCTGGATCGTCGCGCCGTTCACGCCGTCGGCGACGCTCGACAATCTGCGCCGCCACCCCTTCGCGGTGGCGAACCATGTGGACGATGTGCGCATATTCGCCGGATGTCTCACCGGCCGGCGAGACTGGCCAACGCGACCCGCCGGGACGATCGAGGGGGCAGTGCTCGACGCCGCGTTGACGCATTGGGAGCTGGCCGTTGACCGCGTGACGGAAGACGAGGCTCGCCCACGCTTCCATTGCCGCGTCGTCCGCGTCGTGACGCATCGTCCGTTCGGCGGCTTCAACCGCGCGCAGGCCGCGGTGATCGAGGCGGCGGTCCTATCCTCGCGTCTCGCTATGCTGCCGCGCGAGAAAATCGCGGCCGAGCGCGCTTATCTCCAGATCGCCATCGACAAGACAGCAGGTCCGCGCGAGCGCGAGGCCTGGGACTGGATCATGGAGAAGATCGACGCGCATTATGCAAAGGCGGGGTAGTGCCCGACCCTTCCGCAGGTCTGTCACCCCGGCGAAAGCCGGGGTCCAGCGCGATGGTGCGGTGAGAGCCCGCTGGATTCCGGCTTTCGCCGGAATGACGAGAGGATTTCTGTCTGACGAAGTCAGACTCTACGAGAACGATCGTCATCAAGAAGCAGACCTACCGACACCGCTGGCGCGCAAGTCGCCGCCATTTCTCGTGCCTCGTCGGTCACATCGATCAGATTACAAAAATCTGCATACGGATGGCTGCATCGCCTTGCCAATTGTTCTGCGAGGAAGCGTCCGCAGCCTGCGCCGATGACTGTCTCGTGAATCAATCCAGAAGCAGTCGTCGCAATCTCATCCAGCTGCCGATCTGCCAGCACCTTTGCGAGAGCGATCCACTCCCTCATCGGCGCATCGGCAAGATCTCGGCCGGTCATGCGCGCGAGCCGCGCCGCGTTTTCCTCCAGCGATTTGCCTGCGCCGTCCGCAGTCGGATGGTCGTCCGCGCCATCGGGCAGATCGCCGGTGAGCCGGTACACGTCCGCCATGGTGGCGAAGCGCTCGGCGGCCAACCCCTGTGCGACGCCTGCGAACGGCGCACGGCGCGCCACAGCCATCACCGGCGTGCGCACGACGCCCGTATAGATGAGCTCACCAGTGGCGAGCCGTTCGGCGTCGGTGAAGCCCTGCGCGGCGCAGGCACCAGCGCGAATGGGAATGAGGTCAGTGGTGGTCGTGCCGATATCGACCAGAAGCGCGTCGCGGCTCAGCCTGCCGACGAGTGTCGCAGTGGCATGCCAGTTGGCCGAGGCAATGTCCCGCCATCCCGCCGGGGCTTGTTCTGCGGGAACGAACCCGGCGGGGCCGGCATAGATGGCCACCGCATCGGCGACCCGCTGACTGTTAATCAGCTGCACTAAGTAGGCAACCCCCTCGGCGCGGCTCGCGAACACGTCCGACAACTCGCCCGTCATGGTGACGGCGTGGCGCGCGCCCTTGGGCACGAACGCCATCGCGGACTCGAGTGCGCGGTCGAATTTCAAGCGGTCCTGGATCGCGGGGCAGGGGATTTGGTGGACGCGCACGACCGCGCCGTCCTCGACGATGGCGAGCTTTAGGTTCGCTCCGCCTATGTCCCAGCCAACTGCAATCATGGTGTGCGAAGCCTTCTCGCCGAACGCGGTGTCATTGCCGGGCTTGTCCCGGCAATCCATAACCCGCAGCCGTGGTTATGGATGCCCGGAACAAGTCCGGGCAAGACACCGGAGCAAGCGGTGGCGTTCGACATCATTCCCGTAGTCGACCTGATGGGCGGGCAGGCGGTTGCCGCGCGCGGCGGACGGCGGGACGAATACGCGCCGATCCGCTCCGCCCTATGCGAGGGGAGCGACCCGGCACCTGTGGCGCGCGCACTCCTGTCCGTCACCGGCTCAAACGCGCTCTATATCGCTGATCTCGATGCGATCATGGGCAGGGCGGGGCAGGCGCGGGAGGTCCGTCGGCTGGCCGATGCGTTACCCGGCGTTGCGATCCTGCTCGATGCGGGATTTTGTGATCCGGGTGACACGAGAGCTTGGAGCGACGTCGCTTCTGTCAGACCCGTCCTCGGCAGCGAGACTTTGCGCGAGGTCTCTCACCTTGCGTCATGCCCGGCCTCGTCACGGTCGTCCGCGGTTTCGGGGCACTCTCCCGTCATTCCGGCGAAAGCCGGAATCCAGCGGGCTGTTAATCGAGAAATCGCGCTGGACCCCCGCATTAGCCGGGGTGACGACCTCGATCCGGGCGGCGCCTTCATTCTCTCGCTCGACTTTGACTCACAGGGTTTTCGCGGGCCGTCCGAACTGCTCGAAGCCGCGGGCCTCTGGCCCGACACGCTCATCGTCATGACGCTGGACCGCGTCGGAGAAGCCCAAGGCCCCGATTTCGACCGGCTACGCGAAATCATCGCCCGCGCGGAAAACCGCCGCGTCATCGCCGCGGGTGGCGTGCGCCACATGGCCGATATCGATGCGCTCGCAGATGCCGGCGCGGCGGGCGTCCTGATCGCGTCGGCGCTGCACGACAAGCGCATTGGCCAAAAAGAAATCGCCGCCTTCCTGGAAAGACGGCGATTTCTTTAGTTCAACGGTGTCACGCCAAAAGCGCTAGCCGAAGATTTTCTTGATCCACCGCCGGATCGGGCCCGGGCTGTCCGAGGATGATCGGGAAGCCGTATCGGTTACGCCCCGATCCTGGTGGTGGCCGCTTCAACCAGCGGCGAACGGATGCGTGACCTTGCCCTTCTGCGAGAGCGTGGTCTGGGCGTTCGGCTCGCCCTTGATGGCGCGCGCGATCGATTCCTTCGTGGCCTGGTAGTTGTACTGCTGGATCTTCTTGTCGTCCGCGGCTTCCCAATGGATGAACACACCGACACAGATGAACAGATCGTCGGCCTCTTCCTTGGAAATGATGCCTTCCTCGACCGAATCGGCAACGGCCATGGCGACGCCATGCTGGGCCGGGCCAAACATCTGAACGGCCTGGCGGGCGTCCTTGATCGTCACCTTGTTGTAGAGGATCGTGTTCGGCTTGCAGGGCAGGTTCGGCGCGATGAGGGCGAGCACGGTGGTGAAGCCGTCCTTGTTGTTGGTCAGTGCGTTGCAGAATGCCGTTTCGACAGCGCTGCCGCGCGGGCCGATGAGCAGGTCGATGTGAGCGACTTCGTTACCTTCGCCGACCAGCGATTCGCCGACGCATACCTTGTTGACCTTCGCCATGTGCGGACCTCCCGAATGATTGAATCCAATAGAAATTGAGACCTGACTTGCCGCCCGCATGGATGCAGGCGCCAGATTAGGAGTGAGCGCCGCCGACAGGGAGCCGTGCGACCGCATGCAGCCCCAGGGTTGAGGCTCGGCGCACCATAGTCGCCGCCTGCCACAATCGGCAAGTTGATATTCGGAAAAGCGCCGCCTATTTTTGATCGAAGCCATGGCGTCGCCTATTGGCCTTTCGGCTTGAATCAATCGCGCGGCGAACAACGTCGCGACGACAAGATCGGCCGTTGCGCCCGGATTGTATGCGCGGGCCTTGAGCCATGCGTCGAATTCCAGCAGGAGCGCTTGCAGATCGCGCGGATCGCCAGTTCGCGTAATTTCGGCGTCCAATTCCTGCGCCATTTCGCGGACATCGCCTGCGACGGTGGAGTCGTATTTGCGGGCGATCAGCGCGTCCGGAAAACGCGCGAGGAAATGCATATAGAGCATTGTCGTCGCCCATTCGGGCGAAAGGACGCGTTCCTGCGCCCGAGCGAGGAAAGGCAAGCCCATGTCGAAAATATCGGCGAAGTCGTTGACGTATTGCAGCGCCACGCGGTCGCGCCTGTCCGCCATGCGCATCGCGTCGCGCAGCGTGACGGTCGGTTCCGACCGCACGTCCTGTTCGGGAACTGTGTCGAGACCGCCGGGTTCGGCGATCAGGATCGCGGCATAGGTCTGCCGCGCATCTTCGACCGTGAGGTGGTCTAGCACGCGGGGCACGCGAGCCTCCAGATCGCCATCGCCATCGTCCAACGCGGCCTGCGCCAGCGGTGCGGTGAGCAATACGATGCCGAGATTGGTGTTGTGGGTGACGACTTGGCGCGTCGCCTCGATGGCGCGGAAGATGCGCCGGCCGACGGAGATGCCGGGCGCGCCCATCACAGGGGCGGCGGCTTCGGCGCTGCGCTCGAAATCCGCGACCGTCATGCCGCGCGCTTCGCCGTGGCTGCCGATATTGCCGGGCTTCAGTGCGCGCAATTCGAGATGGCAGGCGTCGAGAAAGGCGCGCTCCACGGCGCCGCCGGACAGGGACATCAGGCGCGGCTCTCCTGCGCCGCTCCCGATGCGCCGAACACGGCGTCGAGGAAATCGCCCACGACCACGTTGGCGATGCGGATTGGGCTCACCGCCTGCAATCCGTTCCAGGCCGGCATCGAGTTCACCTCCAGCACCATCGGAGCGCCGTCCGGGTTAAGGATGATGTCGACCCCGGCATAATCGGCCCCGACCGCGGCCACGGCGTGCACTGCCAGCTCCGCCATCTCCCGGCTCGCGATCGCTGCTTCCGCGCGCGCGCCCTGCTTGATGTTGGTGATCCAGTGCGTGCCGTGCCGGATCATGGAGGCGACCGCGCGGCCGCCACAGACAAAGATGCGCCAGTCGCGGTGCTGGCCGTCCGCTCCGGGAACGAACTCCTGGAGGTAGTAAGCTCCCGCCACGTCGATGCCCGGCGCAAGATCGTCGGCTGTCTGAAGCAGGCGCAATCCGTTCCCCTGGGCGCCGAACAACGGTTTCTGCACGACACGGTTGCCGGCGTCGAGCCGCGCGCGCAGCCAGTCCTCGGCGCGCTTCCTGTCGTTGGTCGAGAAGGTCGGTGGAGTCGGGATGCCAGCCCTGTGCAAACGATGCGTCGTGGTCGATTTGTCGACGCAAGCCTCGATCGCACGGGCGTCATTCCAGACGATGCAGCCGAGTTCGCGCAGGGCATGGAGCACGCCAAGCCAGAGCGTCACCTCCTCAAAACTGCCGCCGGGGATGAAGCGGACGAACGCAGCCACAGGCGGCGTATCGCCGAGACCGGGGATGGCGAGCCCGTGCGGCGCGTCGGTCGAGAAGCCGCAGGGGCGCAGAGGCGTGACGATGGGCCTGGTGCCCCGCCGCGCAAACGCCCGCTTCAGCGCGCGGCCATGCCAGTCGCGTCCGTCGCCGAACAGGATGATGGGGGCCTCGGACAATTCAGGAAATCAATCGAAGGACTTCAGCAGCGTCTCGTGATCGAGACCGCCGCCATGGAAACTCTCGCCGGTCTCGAGCGCCGTGACCGTCACCATGGCTGGCGAGAACAGCATCTTATCGATGGCGTAGAAATCGCCGTTCACAGCCGAAAAGACCTCGGCGAACGGTCTTCCGTAGTCCTTCGACGTGCGGCTCGGCAGCTTTTCCGCCAGATCCTTCGCGGCGGATGCCGATCCCTTCACGTAAAGCTGCACGCGGCCCGCATAGATGATCGCGTCGTTGGTGCGGCCCATGGCGGAAATGAAATCCTTGCCGGGCGGGGGCAGAGGGGCCGTGCCCAGCCCGTCGACGATGTTCTCGAGCGGAAAGTGCAGCTCGTGCGCCTTGTGCAGCGCGACCTCCAATGACCGCGCCACGACCTGAACGCCGCCGGCGAGACTCTGGGTCGGGGCGTAAACGAAGGTCAAATCCTCAGGCTTCAGGCCGCAGGCCTTGGCGACGCGCTTCGTCAGCGCCTTGGGCGGCGGCGCGTCGGCTTCGAGCACCAGCACACCGGACTTTGCCTTGTCGCGATAATGCAGTTCCTCGAACAGGGGTTCTGTCGAGCCGAGTGCGCGGCCGGGCCCCGAGCCCAGCACGTAATAGGAGGGCTCGCCCTCCTCGGACGTGAGCGTCCAGCCAGCATATTGCGAGCCGAGACAGGCAATGACGGGGTTCGAGGTATGCACCGTGACGGAGAAGCTGTAGGGCGAATAGGCGCTCGTCGCCTGGATCGACACCGTGCCCAGCCCGCCGAGGCAGATTTCGCCCAAGCGGCGTCCGGCTTCCACGCCGCCGAGAACGCCCGCGCCGCAATCGATCAGCCGCTCGCCGGCTTCGCCTTCCGAGACCGCCAGCCGCAGCGCGACCGCCCGGTCGGCCAGCGCATCAACCAGCGGCGCGGCGAGCCCGTTCACGCTCGGCAACGCCGAACCCTGCTTCCTGGCCATTTATCCTCCCTGAAAATCCGCGCCCTTGTTTGTGCGCATGATGTAACCCGAAAACCGCTTCACACTTTTCGGCATCATGCTCTGTGAGGCGACTGAATTGACTCCAGAATTGCAGATTCCCGCCGCGCGGCAAGCGCCCTCGCAGCCGCAGGCGTGTCGGCTTCGGCGCAAACGGTGCAGACGGGGCGGCTTGCGGCGATCGTCTCGCCGTCGTGCGGCCGGTCGGCGCTCCACTCCGGCCAGGTCATGTCGTTTGGGATTGTGAGGTCGCGCGGGGCGAACACGATCTGGGCTGCGCAGGCTCGGTAAGGTTTGGGCTCAATGGCGCTCCCTACGGGACTCGAGCCCCCTCTCCCCTGTGGGGAGGGGGTTGGGGTGAGGGGGCGTAGTTTTTCAAATTTAGAGATTGCTCCCCCCTCACCCTGTTCCTCTCCCCGACGGGGAGAGGGGACGCAAGACGCGCCAGACTTTATCTCACAAGCAGCCACGTGCAGCGCCAGCAGCGGTCGCGCATCGCAATCGAAGATATCCAGCGTCGCGCCGGAGCGGGGATTGACCTCGAGCACGAGCGGGCCATTCTCCGTCAGCATGAAGTCAATCGAGCCGAGGCCCCGTAGCGCGAAGGCGTCCCCGATCGACTGCGCGATCTCGGTCATGCGTTCGGCCTCGACCGGTGCAATTTCGGCGGGCTGCGCCGCACCGCCATATCGGTAAGGCCGATCCAGAGCCGGCGCGCGCCATTGGTCCGAGAAGCCGAGGACGCGTGAGCCCGATACATTGCTCAGCATCAGGGCAGAGATCGATCGTCCGTCCACGCGACGCTGTGCATAAGCATGAATCGGAATCGCAGCCCGTGGGTCCAAGGGCTTGATATGACTCCCGCCCGCGCCGCCTGTGCGCTTGAGGAGCCAAGGGCCGAGCGGAGTTTCACCGCCGTTCATGTTTGCGGACTGGGAACTGAAACGAACCTCGGGAAACGCAATCCCTAGATTATCCAGCATCCCGAAGAAGGAGCGGGGATCCTTCACCCGCGAGACGGTCGCGGCATCGTTGCCGATAACGGGCCAGCGCTTCGCAATCTGTGCGATCAGGTCAGGCCGCGCTTCCAGCCCCGCGCCATAGACGAGCCCGATGGGTGGCGTGGGCGCATCATGTTCCAGACGTTCTAACGCGCGCATGACCGCGTCGGCGGAGAATCCCTGCGCGATATCGCCTTCGACGCGGGCACAACAAGCGGCAGCCTCCCGCGTATCGCGGTCGCGGAAGAAATCGGCGACCAGCGGCGCGTGTCCGGCACGGCGCGCGGCCTGCGCCAGCGTCCTTCCCGAAATGGCGAGGATGAGGAGGTGGGGGAGGGAGGAAGCCACCATGCTCCGCGCTCGACGGCTTCTGGATCCCGCACCGCCGCAGGGCGGCGTCCGGGATGACGCTGCAACATTCGATCTCCGCGTCGTCCCGGAAGCGCCCAAATCGCTGTCCGGAACAGCACAAATAGCCGCTATTTTTTCTTTTTCTTTTTCTTCGGCGTGAGTTCCTTGGCCAGCTCGTAGGCTTCACAGAAGTCAAGATAGAGCGGCTTGTCGGACTTCATCATCTTCTTGAACAGGCCGGATTCGGTCCCGTACTTCACATTGCCGATGGTGAGCGCGCCAATGCCGACCGCGTCCGTGTTCGGTATCGGCTTGCAATCGTCATGCACCCCGATCCCTTCGACACCTGAGGGCGGCACGGCATTCACATCGGTCGCGACGATCAGCTTTTTGGCGTGCTTGAGCTGCTCGGCGGTGAGGAGACGCATGCCCGCCGGGCCCGCCGAGAACACGATATCCGCCTCCTTCGCAAGATCGCCCTTCTGCTGCTCAGTCGAGCCGTCGGCCGAATCCATTTCGGCATTGAACCGTGACTTAGCCTCAGCTGCGAGTTTGGCGACGCGGTCCGGACCGTCATAACCGACGAGGCAGGGCTTCGCGCCTTCCAGCGCCGCGATCACAGCCGAGGAAAAGCCGACCACGCCCGTGCCGCCATAGACGATGACGCGCTTGCCCTTGAAGTCGGTATCGTAGAGGTCAGCCAGCGCTTGGCGAACGCAGGCGACCATCGCTGCGGCGGTCGTGAATGAGCCCGCCGGGTCGGCGAACACGGAAATCTCGAAGGGCGGCACCATGGCGGCCTTCGCGGCCTCCATCATGTCGATTGCTTCGATCACACGTTTGCCGCCGATGAAGATGCCGGTTTGCTTCAGGCCCTCGGGACTACGCGAGAAGATGGCGTCCTGCACCAGGCTCTTGACCTCGTTCACGGTCACCGATGCATATTCCATGCACACGTCGAAACCCGCATCCACCGCCATGTTAGCGTCGAACGGGCTCATATGCTTGAGCGGCGTAATCATGTGCAGGATGCTGCGAGGCGCCATGTCGTTCCCTCTTCCTTGAATTAGATCACGATGGCTTTTGATCGAACCCATCAAAAGCCATGAACGTGATCGATTCCAATGGGTTGAGCATGATGTTGTCCGAAAACCGCTTCACACTTTGCGGCATCATGCTCTATGCGTGGCGTTCGATCAGCGCGCCCCGGTTGAGCCCGCGTGCGATCTCGAAGACCAGATGCGGCGCGGCGCGGGGCTTGACCTCGTCTAGCAACCTTCCGGCCTCGACGTCCGAGCCGACGAAGGCGAACCCTGTGGGACCCCATGAGCTTTGGCCAGTGCCCATGATGCCGCGCGCCTCGATCAGCCCGATGGCATCTTCGACCGCCGCGCTCGCGAACCGTCCGCCCTGCATGGGCGCGTAATAGTCGCCCATGCGATGCTGCAGATGGCGCACCTGCGCTGAAAAATCAAAGAGATTCGCGGTTGCGAGCGCCGGGAGCGTATGCATGACAAGGCGGCGGCAGAGCTCGGCCGTTTCTTCTTCCGGATATGCGGGCAGATCGCGGAATGCGTCTTTCTCCTCGTTGCCGTGCACGCCGACAGCCTTAGGATCGAGGACCAGCACGACACGCCAATGTTCGCGAAAAGGCAGCCGCGCGAGGATCGGCGGGATGCGCGTGTCAGGCCCATGGCCGCCATCGACGAGAACGCCGCCCGTGCTGAACGCGCCGATGCCGATGCCGGATCGCTTGCCCCGGCCGAGCGCGATCGCGGTTTGTGCCGGACTGAAGGGAAGCCCGGCGAGCTTGGCAAACGCCGCGCCCACGGCGAGCGCGAGCTGCGTGCCTGAGCCGAGGCCTGCGTGAGTCGGGATGGCGCGCTCGATGTGAATGCGGAATGTCGCCCCGATCCCGGTTTCGGCGCAAAGCGTATCGAGCAGAAGCGCAGCGCGGGCGCTGTCCGGACCGGTTGCGCGGCGTTCAGGAGCGCGGGACAGAGTCAGACGTGTTTCCGGCCGATCGAGCGACAGGCCGAGACTGCCAAAAGTCCGCTCGCTCTTGCCGCTCGGATCCATGAAGCCGAGATGGAGCCGGGCCGTAGTCGTGACTGTGACGGAACCGGATTTGTGCGCCTCGTCTCCGATGTGTTCGACGCCGCTGACGATATTTTCCATGGCCCCGCTTTAGCCGCGGCTTCACGCCGGCGACAAAAAACCCTTATGCTTCGCGGCAATCTTTCAAAGGAAGGACGTGAAGTCCATGGCGGAGCGGACGTACAGCGAGGAAGAAGCGAAGGAGCGGGTGGCAAAGGAATTGCCGCATTGGCGGCTGGAGGATGGCTGGATCAGGCGAACCTACCGCACCAATAGCTGGAAGGGCACGCTGATGGTGATCAATGCCGTTGGCCACCTCGCCGAGGCCGCGTGGCACCATCCCGACATCACGGCGTCCTATGCCTGGGTTGAGGTGCGCATCATGAATCACCAAGCGAAAGGCGTGTCCGACAAGTGCTTCGAGCTGGCGAAGAAGATCGAGGACGTCGTGGCGTGGCAACCGGCCAAGGACGGCGGTGCGCTCGAAGGCACGCCCAAGGACGACCTCCGCTTCGCCTACATCAAATATGACAAGGACTGAGCATGATGGTGTCCGAAAAGGTCTGCTGCCTTTCGGAGGCAGACGTCATCTGTTTTCTGCCGTTTTCCCGAGTTTTCCGGAATTGACTGAGCCGCTTGAAATCAGCCGGAATCAGTGCCTTATAGGTTTGACGGCGTTGGCTGCCATTTACCGCCGTTTACCGTGCTCTGCTTACCCGGTGCTTACCCGATGCCAAAGCTCACCAAGCGGACGGTCGACGCTGCCAGGCCCAACGGGTCTGGCGACGCCTTCATGTGGGACAGCGAATTGCGGGGCTTCGGTCTCCGCATCAAGCCGAGCGGGACGAAGTCTTTCGTCCTGCAATATCGGAACAGCAACGGCCGGAGTCGCCGGCTGACGATTGGGCGTTACGGCGTACTCACTCCGGACGGTGCAAGAGCGGAGGCCCGCAGTGTGCTCGGTCGGATTTCTCGTGGTGTGGACCCCGCCGAAGAACGAGCTGCGAACCGCGCGGCAATGACCATTGCAGAGCTGTGCGAGGAATATCTCGACAAGGCTGAACGCGGATTGATCATCACGCGTCGTCGAAAGGCGAAGAAGGCGTCAACGCTCTACGTC